>JAAZIX010000082.1 GCA_012800655.1 Clostridiaceae bacterium
GATGTCCAGCCCAAGGATCGTGACATCGCGATGGTTTTCCAGAACTACGCTTTGTATCCGCATATGACCGTATATGACAATATGGCTTTCGGTCTGAAACTGCGCAAGATCCCCAAGGACGATATCAAGCGTCGCGTCACCGAGGCCGCCCGGATCCTCGAGATCGAGCATCTGTTGGATCGTAAACCGAAGGCTCTGTCCGGCGGTCAGCGCCAGCGTGTCGCTCTCGGACGCGCCATCGTTCGCGACCCCAAGGTCTTCCTGATGGACGAGCCGCTCTCAAACCTCGACGCCAAACTGCGCGTTCAGATGCGTGTTGAGATCACGAAGCTCCACCAGCGCCTGAATACAACCATCATCTACGTTACGCATGACCAGACCGAGGCCATGACCATGGGTACTCGTATCGTCGTTATGAAGGACGGATTCATCCAGCAGGTTGACAGCCCCTCCGAGCTATATCTGCACCCGGTCAATACCTTTGTCGCCGGCTTTATCGGCATGCCACCGATGAACTTCATCAACACCACTCTCTATGATGAAGGCGGCGAGCTCAAGGTCAAGTTCGGTAGCAACGTCATCACCCTGCCGGCCGATAAGTACGACACGGAAGAAGTGCGTAAGTATGTCGACAAGGAAGTTATCATGGGTGTTCGTCCGGAAGCAATCTCCGATACTCCGGAAGATGTTGCCGCGTCGCCCTCGACCGTGTTTGAGGCCGGTGTCGACGTCGTTGAGATGCTCGGTGCCGAGACCTATGTCTACATGACGCACGAGAACTACTCCTTGACTGCGCGTGTTGACCCGATGGCCACTGTTTCGCACGTCGGCGAGGCCGTCAAGTTCAGAATCGACGGTCGCCGTATCGCCCTATTCGATCAGGAGACCGAACAGGCGATCATCACCTAATAGTAATCCATCAACAATTGTTAAAAAGCGGCTCCGCAAGGGGCCGTTTTTTTTGTGGTGCCGTCTACGTCGGCTACACGACAAATCCGCAAAAACGACACGACAAATCCGAAATAATGTCGATCGCGCGAGGGCCGTTTTCCCTTGAAGCTGAATTTGCGAGTGGGTTATATTTATACACACAAGCCGATAGATTTTCGGTAGGGCTGACATAGGGGGAATATAGTGGATAAGTTAAACGCTTCCATACTGAACCACAGGAAAACGGTGATTATTGTCTATGTGGTACTGGCTGTGTTGTCAATTGTCTTGGCGATGGCGGTTCCGGTTAACTATAACTTAATCGACTATCTGCCGGAAGAGGCGCCGTCGACGAAAAGCATTGAGTTGATGCAGAGCGAATTCGACGAAGGATTGCCGAATTGCAATATTTATGTGCCGAACATAAGCTTGATCCGGGCGCGGGAGCTGAAGGCGGAGCTTCTTGAGTTGCCGGAGGTCTCGGGCGTGATCTGGCTGGATATGCTGGCAGACATTACCGTGCCTCTGGAAATGGCCGACAGCAAAACGGTCGAGACATTTTATAAAGACGGCGGAGCACGCTACATTGTCACGGTCGATTCGGAAAATATGGCGAAATCGCTGGACAATATCCGCGCCGTTGCCGGTGAGGAAGCGGCGATTTCCGGACAGGTAATCGGCTTGGCCTTTGCACAGAATGCGACCGGCAGCGAAATGATCAAGGTAGTTGCCCTGCTCCTGCCGCTGATTTTGATAATTCTGGTTTTTGCTACCCGTTCCTGGATCGATCCGCTCCTGGTGCTGATCACGATCGGTATCGGAGTTTTCCTTAACATGGGAACCAATATCGTCTTTAAGAATATATCCTTTATCACTCAGGCCGTCGGAGCGGTGTTGCAGATGGCGGTGTCGATCGACTATGCGGTTTTTCTGCTACACAGATTCAATCAATATACCGATGAAGGAATGACGCCTTTCGAGGCAATGAAGCTGGCGATGCGTAAGTCGGTCGTCTCGATTCAGGCCTCGGCTATGACCACTCTGCTGGGTTTCCTAGCTCTGATATTTATGCGCTTCCGCATCGGCCCGGATATGGGTATTGTTCTGGCCAAGGGAATAGTCTTCAGCTTCCTGACAGTTATGACGCTTTTGCCGGCTTTGATTCTGGCTTCATATCGTCTTGGCGACCGGCTACGCCATCGTAATCTGATGCCGAGCTTTGCTGGAACATCCAAGGGGGTTATCAAAGTGCGTTGGGTGGTGATAATTATCGTTCTGGTCTTTATCCCGGTTACCTACCTCGGTCAGCTGAACAATGATTTTATATACGGTGTCGCCGATGATAACTTCGACCCGACCAGTCGATATGGTATCGATCGAAAACTGATTCAGGATAAGTTCGGGGAAGAGCAACAGTGGGCGCTCCTGGTTCCGCGCGGTCAGCCGGGAACCGAGCGGGTGCTGATGGATCAATTGGATAAATTGCCGGGAGTCACCAGCGTGACCGGCTATGCCCGTCTGCCGGGTTCGGCAATGCCGCAGGAGTTCGTGCCGGCGGATCAGGTCGAACAGTTGCTCAGTCCGAATTACAGCCGGATTATTATGACAGCCGCGGTTCCCGCCGAGAGCGCGGGATCTTTCGAGCTGGTTGAGACGGTGCGCGAGCGGGCGGCGGCACTTTATCCGGAGGGGGTGCATCTTGCGGGAGAGAGCGTCAGCCTGGTTGATATGCGGGATACGATCCATAAAGACAACTCGATAGTCAACGGATTAGCCATATTGGCGGTCGGCCTGGTCATATTGCTGACTTTCCGTTCGCTGGCCATACCGCTGGTCCTGCTGCTAACGATTGAGACGGCAATTTGGTTTAATTTAAGTATTCCCTATTTTATGGGTACAAAGCTGAGTTATCTGGGCTATCTCGTCATCAGTACGGTACAGTTGGGCGCCACCGTCGACTATGCGATTCTCTATACCCAGCTATACCTTGAGGAACGGCGACTGAAAGCGCCTCGTCAGGCGGCAAAGGATGCCCTGACCAACACATTGCCGGCTATTTTACCGCCGGCCATGATTCTTATGTTGACCGGGTATATGTTATCGTGGATTTCGACGCTCTCGATGGTTAACGAACTGGGACTGGTCCTGGGTCGCGGAGCTCTGCTTTCCTTCCTTATGGTCGTGCTTTTCCTGCCGGCGCTAATGATGATACTGACAAGCCGATCAAGGCATTGACCTTAAAATCCGGCTGGAATCGGGGCGCGAATGTTACGAAGGAGAATGTTGTCACGACGACTGAACCTGATGAGCCTTTATATAAACCTTTGAATGAAACTTTAAACGAACCTTCACAGAAATACATTAACGATAAATAGATGAGATCGGGGGGAGAATTATGATGAAAGAAAAAAACAAACCAAGTATATCGCGTCGGAGACCGGTTCGCCGGGTAATAGTCGTACTTATCTGTTTGGCTGTGTTCCTGGTCGGAATAGGGAGCGCTTCTCCCGTCCTGCGCGATTGTCCCGGAGGAGGCGGGGGGGCGATCCTGGCGGAGGGCTCCACGGCGGCAAAGCCGATCATTGAGGGCGAGGATGCCGGTATAACCAAAAATGAGGAAGTGGTCTACGGCCGCCTGAATGCAGACGGCTCGCCGCAGGAATTCTATGTAGTGGAGAGTTTCAATGTCGCAAAGGAGGGGGTTCTGAGTGATGTCGGCAACTTTGACCGTCTGGTCAATCTGACCTCTTCCGCGGAAATTGAATATCAGGATAACAGGCTTCGGGTTGAGGTTGAGCCGGGACTGTTCTTCTATCAGGGGAATGTCAGTGGCGTCGATTTGCCCTGGGGAATTTTTCTCTCCTATACACTCGACGGACAGCCGATCGAGGCGGATGAATTGTCGGGGCGGAGCGGCGATCTGTTGATTAAGCTGGCGATACGACCGCGTGCCTCCATTTCCGACTCGATGCGTGATTATTACATTCTTCAGACTCAGTTCACTTTCGATTCGGAGGCGGTCGAGGTTATTGATGCACCTTTAGCCACTCAGGCGCTGGCCGGAAATGATCGCGTGGTCAACTTCACAACCCTACCCGGAAAAGAAAGCGATTATGAATTGCAACTTGCAATTACGGATTTCTATATGAATCCGATCAGCATCACGGCTCTACCGCTGGAATTTCCGCTCGATCTCAGATCGGAGGATTTCACTGAGGCTCTGGAACCGATGCTGGATGGGCTGCGCGATTTGAATGACGGTCTCCAGAAGCTCAACGACGGAATGCCGGAGTTGGAGACGGGCGCGGCAGATCTGACCGACGGTGCCGACGCGCTGACGAACGGCGGTAAGGAGCTGCTGGAGGGCGCCGAAGAACTGCTGAGCGGTTTGAAGGAGTATGCCGACGGTGTCGGAGAAGTTTTGAAGGGTATGGAGCGTCTGGCCAACGGATCGGCACAGCTGGTACCGGCGGGGGAACAACTCGCAAGCGGTCTGAAGGAACTGTGTGCCGGAGGTCCGGCGCTGGCCGGAGGCCTACGTGAATTGGCGCAGGGTTTGGGGGAAATGGCGCGTCAGATCAGGGCGCAATTGGCGGAACTGCCGGAGGTCGATGTTGCGGGTATTGAGCAGCTCCTGGCCGGCAGCCAAGCGATCAGGGGTGTGCTGGCGGAATTGAAACAGAGCGGTACGGCTCTTGCCGCGGGGGCAGAGCAGGGTCTGGCCGGTCTGGAACAGATGGGCGCAAAACAAGCGGAGCTCGCTCAATTGGCACAGCTCCTTCAGGAGAATCCGGCGGCTCTGGCGCAACAATGGCAGTTGAGTCCCGATGCGCTGCAAAATCAGGATGTACAGATACTCTTTGGAGTATTGCAGGGAATTCTGACCGATATCAGCCAGGGAATGGCCGGTCTGGGCGAGTTGTCCGAACTCCTGTCCGGAATTCCGCCGTATATGAGTGGAGTTGGCGCCTTGGCCGATCAGTACGCGCAGCTCGATACGGCGCTGGGTCAGTTGGTTGCCGAAATCAGTCGGATGACCGAATTGGCCGGCGGCATGAAAGAACTGGCGGATAATCTAGACCTCTTTAAGACCGGGCTCGACCGGGCTCTGGCCGGGTTGGAGCAGTACTTCAAAGGCGTCGAGGCAATTTATGCCGGTCTGGACGGTGTAAAAGATAAAAACGGGAAATTAACCACTCCCGGCCTGAACTCAGGCCTTACACAATTGAATCAGGGGCTGTGGCAACTGTATAACGGCAGTAGCGTGATGGGCCGTTCCGGCTCGCAACTGACAGGGGGTCAGAGCGAGATAAACGATGGAATCCGCAAGTTAATTGACGGAAACAGCGAATTGACGGACGGCCTGAGGGAATATGCGGCGGGCATCCATGAAGTAGCCGACGGGGTCGGCGAAATGGCCGGAGGTACGGCGGAAATGGATGAGCGCCTGGACAATATTGATGAGGAAATCATCGAGCTGGTCGAGGAGAAATTCCCGATGCTCAAAAAAGGAACATTGGAATTGTCGTCCTTTGTTCCCGGACGGGATTCGCAGCCGGACACCCAGCAGTTTATACTGCTGGTCGACGGAGTCGACAAGGTAGAACGTTCCGCCCCGCCGGTCGAAGAGCCTAAGGCAAAATCGCTCTGGGAGCGCATCCTGGACGTTTTCCGTTGATACCCGCCCGCGGAGAATATTCTCCGCGGGCCGGAAATATCAAATTGTCTCCGAATCGAAATATTCGCGCCGCCAAAGTAGTGTAAACTTAGGCGTGTTCTTGAGTATTTGCCCTGTTTCGAGTAAAGTGACGAGAACAGGACATGTTGGGGAGACATATATTATGGATGAATTAACCAAGAGTATTCGCCGGGTCGGAGAGCTTTTGACAAATACGGTCGGGGTTGTCGATGATACCGGTTTGGTTATTGCCTGTACCGATGAATCACGGTTGGGACGGAAGGACCGTGAGGCAGTGGCGCTCATTGAAAGCGGCGATACTTTTAGGGTAACCGGAAAAAACACCTGGCAACGTTTAGCGACCCGCCCCGGTCTGAGCTACTACTGCTTTATAGAGGGTAGTGACCCGGTTGCGCTGGACTACCTTGGTTTACTTTCGGAGTGGCTGGGCCTCGCTGTGCGCGATTGGGGGAATGAGTCGCGTCGCGACAACCTTCTGCGCAATGTACTGTTGCAAAATGAACTCCCCGGCGAGATTGCGTCTAAGGCGCGCAATCTGGGCATTATTTATACCGCTCCGCGAATCTGCATACTGGTTCGCCTCGAGCATCGCGATTCCGGCGGTGAATGTGTCGAAGTCATCAGTAACCTCTTCCCGGATCGCGAGACTGATTATGTGATTTCAATCGATGATAGGAACATCGTCCTGATTCATAAGCTCACCCCGGATGATTCGGGCGAGGTGAATCGAATTGCCGTCGAGATTCGCGACAACCTCAGTACCGAACTGATGACCAAAGTCAGCATCGGTATCGGAATGCCGGCTTACAACCTGCGTGATTGCGCCCGTTCTTATCGTGAATCCGCCCTGGCTCTTGAGGTCGGGGGGCTCTTTTCCCGTGACCGCTCGATTGTTTATTACGAGAAGCTAGGCCTCGGGCGTCTGATTTATCAGATGTCGCCGACGCTGTGTCGGATCTTCCTGGATGAGGTATTTCCCAACGACTCTTATGAAGCTCTGGACCGTGAGACGTTGAACACGGTGGAGGTGTTTTTTGCCTGTAGCCTTAACGGCTCCGAGACTTCGCGCCGTCTCTTTGTTCATCGCAATACATTGGTTTACCGTTTGGATAAAGTCCAAAAAATCACCGGACTGGATTTGCGTAATTTTGACGATGCGGTTTTGTTTAAGTTCGCTTCGATGGTTAAGCGTTATCTTGAGCGGCAGGGAGGGGTTCTCGGCGGAGCACCGAACTGGTTGAATCGCCCCTGACGATACGTATGGCCTTTATTGAATTCAGAAATGTCTACATGTCCTATAAGCAGGAGCTCGTGCAACGTACCGGTTACGGCCGTTCGGTAGCCAATAAGCGGCGCCTTTCGCAACGTAATGCGATTGCCGGTCGGCATCGTTTCCGTAGCGGTGGCATCGATGATGATTATGCCCTGCGCGATGTCAGTTTCGGGATTGATCGTAACGAATTCGTTTTCGTGATAGGTCCCAGCGGATCGGGCAAGACAACGCTGGCAAAGCTACTGATTCGTGAGGCCTATCCGTGTAGCGGTGAAGTGATTATAGGAAGGCGCAATATTCATTCCATGCCGCGGCGTTTCATCCCCGAGCTGCGACGAAAGGTCGGAACCGTTTTTCAGGATTTTCGTCTGATTCCGCGCCGTACCGTGGCGGAGAATATCGCCTTCGCTCTGGAGATTATCGGCACCAGACGTAGCGAGATAGATTTGCAGGTGCAGAATATGCTGGCGATGGTTGGTTTGCGCGATCGATCTGACGCAATGCCGGACGAATTGTCCGGCGGCGAGCAGCAGAGAGTGGTTATCGCCCGGGCTATGGTCGGCAGTCCGGGGATACTTCTTGCCGATGAGCCGACCGGTAATCTGGATCCGGAAAATGCCCTGCGGGTTTTGCAGATTTTGAGCCGCATCAACGAGCAAAAGACCACCGTGATTGTTTGTACCCATGATGATAACATTGTTAATTTAATGCAAAAGCGGGTGATTGTAATCCGCAACGGAGTTCTCACCAGTGACCAGCGCGTCGCCGGTTATAACATGGGCGATGAAGAGCCCTATTCCGAGCGAGGTATATTCTATTGAAACGGACGCGCGGAAGAAAATCAATTACCTTCGCAATGCGCTGGCGGGCTTTTTTGCGTTCTCTAAGAGAGACCTCTATTAACATATTGCGCCACCCCTTCATGGTCATAACGTCTATTGTGACCGTGACATTCATGCTTGTCCTTCTGGGCGCTTTTGCGGTTTTTTCGATTAACGCCGACCTGATCGTTCGTCGGGCTGCTCAGCAGCCGCCGATTGAGATTTTCAGCCAGCCCGGTTTGGATAAGAATCGGGCGGAGAAAATCCGCCTCGCTCTCGAAGAACGGGATGATGTGATCGACTTACGCGTGCTCTCACCGGAAGAAAATTTGGAGGAGTTTCGCCGCGGTCTGGGTGAGGACGGAGCAAAAACCTTGCAGTATTATGATGCCCGCTATCTGCCCTGGTCATTTATCGTGCGCCTTTCCGACCCGAATCCGGAACAGGCAGCGGCGCTTGCCGCTCAGATCCGCGGTGTTCCCGGAGTGGCCGAGGTAGTCTATAACAGCGATCTGATAGCGGGTCTGAGCAACCTGTCCAAGACATTGCTGGTGGTTTCGGCGGTAATTTTTGTTATACTGTCAGGTGTCGCTTTGTTTATAATTTCCGGCACGGTGCGAGCTTCGGTTACGGCGCGCGGTGAGGAAATAGAGATTATGAAATATCTGGGAGCAACCAACTCTTATATACGTATACCGTATATGCTGGAGGGGGCGCTGATCGGTTTCACGGGTGCTCTTTTAGCCTGTACGATCCTGATATTATTGTGGAAGCGGATTTATGTGCATCTGATGAGTGGGACCGCCGTCACCAGTTTTCTGGCTCTGATGTCGGTAGAGCAGATGGCGCCTTTGCTGGCTCTGATCACACTGCCCTTGGGGGTGCTGATCGGTTCAATCGGCAGCGTCGTTTCGATGCGGCGTTTTGTTAAGGTTTGATGAAGTCCGTATTTGGATGGGGAGGATAATATGCCGATAAAAACTCATATCGGTTTTCGTGAGAGGTTGCGCCGTGAGAGGGCAGCCGTGTCCGCCGCCCGTGAAAATAGGAACGCAGTTGTAGGGACTCGTGAGAAGGATACGAAAGTTGCTGTTTGCTCCGGCCGACTCCGCCGCACGACGTATCTGCTTGCGCTGATCTTGGCGCTTATTCTGATGATTCCTCCGTTCTTCCCGTTACTTCGTCATGCCGAAGAGATTGTGATTCCCACCATGCCGCCGACAGAGTCGCGCTTTGAGGATAGTGATTACGAGGAAGATCTGGTAAAGGCGCGTGACCGTCAGGCCGAACAGCTGCGACAGATGGAGGCGCAGATGGCGGCTCTGAAGAATGAGAATGCCCTGCTTCAGGCGAAAATAGGCGAGGTGAGTGCCGAGAGCGAGGCGGTACGCCAGGCTTATGACCAGATCAAGGCCGAACTGGCGCAGGCGGCGGAGGCTCTGGAAGCGGCGATAAAAGAGTATACGGAGGCGGTGGCCGAGAGCCGGGCTAAGTTCAAGGAATATACGGAACGCCTTTCGGCGATGTTTTATCTGCGCCGTCAAAGTCTGCTGGAGGTTGTACTGAGTGCCGGCGATATAACCGGTGTTTATACTTGTCTGCGTTTGCGGGCAATTATCGCCCGCGACGATAAAAAGGCGCTGGACAATCTGAATAGCGCGGTAGCGGTGGCAGAATCGTTGCGCTATGCTGCGGAAAACACAAAAAGCGAGTACGAGGAGTATGTGCGGCTCAAGCAAAAGGAGTTGACCGCCCTGGAGGAAGGTCTGGCGCAACTGGCGGAAGAGAAACGCACTCACGATGCACAGCTACTGAGCCGAGGTGACGCCCTGGAAGATCTGCGCAATGAGCACGAAGGCGTCCAGGAGGATTTAGATCAGTTCTATGCCGACAAGGCTAAGTACGAAGAGGCCAGGCGTCTGCTGGAAAAATTGCGCGAGGAGAAGATTGCCGAGAAGAGTAGCATAGCGGCCTCGCGCAGCGAGTCGGCGAGTATTGCCGAGTCGATTCGAGCGGCTGAGTCAAGCCGGGCGGAGGAATCGCGGATTGCCGAATCGATCCGACGCTCAATCGAGGAGAGTTCGTTGGCGGAATCACGGCGTATTTCGGAATCAATACGCCTGTCTGAGGAAGAGTCACAGAATCTGAGTTTAACTTCGGATCCGGCGGAGAATTCGCAATCGGTGGTGGAGACAACTCCGAACGTAGGTGAAGATCCGACGGAGCCGTCCCGAACGACCGAAGAACCTTACGATCCGAATCGTCCGCAGCAAATGGTCTGGCCTTTACCGGCCTGGTCCTATATATCTTCGGCCTACGGGATGCGAATTCACCCTATCTCTGGACGGAAAGCCTGGCATTACGGTGTAGACTTTGCCGGACCTGGCGTGCTCGGTTCCCCGATTGTTTCGGTGCTTGATGGTGTAGTGATTATGAAAATCTACCCCTATCCGGGTCAGGCGACCTCCTGGCCGAAGGCCGGTCTGGGGAATTATGTTGCCGTACTGCATGACGACGGACTGACGTCGATATACGGACATATGATGAATATCAGCGTCAATGAAGGAGATATAGTTCGTCAGGGCGATGTTCTGGGTACTTGCGGCAGCACGGGTGCTTCAACCGGACCGCATTTGCATTTTGAACTGATCGATGAGGTTTACGGTGACCCCAATTACAATATGCGTATTAATCCGATGGTTCCGCGCCATCTGGGTCTGCTAAGCAAATAATTTAGCAAATAATTTGAGGAGAACTGAAAGAGGATGGAAGAGAGATATTATTCCGAACCTGAAGAGGAGAATATGAGATATTATCAGTATCCCGAGCCGCCGCGGAAGAGTTCCGGCGGCCAAATCCTGACGGTCATCCTGGCTGTTCTACTGACCTTCCTTCTGGCGGTGGGTGCTACAGTGATAATAATGACGACCACATTGGGCTTTCGCAGAGAGATCAAGAGCAAAACGGATATTCAGCAAATCGACCCGGATTATCTCATCGGTGAAGTCGACATTATGAAAATAGTACCGCGTACGGCGGGAGACGAAGAAGCCGAAAAGCTCGAAGCGAAGAAACTCGAGGAAATCGTCAGGCATCTCTATGAAAGTTACTACCGTAACCTGACCCGCAGCGATATATATAAGGCACTGGGTCTCGGCCTGATTGAGCAGCAGGACAGTCCATACACTTATTACCTGACTGCCGAAGACTATACGCAAATCCGTACGGAAATGGGCGGCAGTTATGTTGGTATCGGCGCGTCGGTTAATGCGCCGGAGCCCGGTCGCTATGTTATTTTTGATGTTCTGGAAAATTCTCCGGCGGAAAAGGCCGGCCTGCTGGCGGATGATGAGTTCGTTTCAGTGGATAATATGTTGGTGACCAGTTTTACGGATCTCAATGATCTGGCCAATCATATAAAGGGCAAAGAGGGTACCGCGGTAACGATTGAGTTCTATCGCCCCTCGACCAAAGAGAATTACACCGTGCAGATTATCCGCGCCAACGTCAACACTGTTGACGTTACGGTCAGTATGATAAATGATCAGGTCGGTTATTGTTATATGCGCGAGTTCACCGGAACCTTTGCCGCCCAGTTCGAAAAGGGGATGCATGAGCTGATGGAAAAAGGAGCCAAGCAGATTGTTTTCGACCTGCGTGAAAATCCGGGCGGAGATGCCCATCAGCTGGTCTTAGCTCTCGACATGTTATTGCCGGGGGGAGTTATCGCCACTCTCAAGGGGCGTAGCGAAGGCAAGCCGATCGAGGATGTCTGGGAGTCGACGGATTGGATGATAGTTCCGAAAGACGTTGAATTTGTCTGTCTGGTCAGCAATCGATCTGCCAGTGCGGCCGAACTCTTTGCCGGCGCATTACGTGACCACGGTCGTACCGTTATAATCGGCGAACAGACTTACGGCAAAGGTTCGGGAACCGCTTTTTTCCCGTTGGCGGACGGATCGGCGGTGAATATTACGATTTTCCAATACTACTTACCCTCGGGCGAATTGATTGAGGGACGTGGTTTAAAGCCGAATCTGGAGATTTCTCTGCCGCAGGAGTTGCGAAGTACGTCCGTCCGTCGCCTAACCAGGGCGGAAGATACACAGTTAAAGGCGGCGTTGGATTATCTTGGAGTCTCGGGTTTATATCCGACAGCGACACCCAAGCCGACACTGACTCCGACACCGGGTCCGAAAACGACGACGCCTACAGCAGAGCCCACGGATCCCTCGACGACCGCTAAACCGACGGTGACACCCAGCAATCCCCCGACTACTGTTACTCCCTCGTCAACCGGTAAGGCCACGCCGACCCCCACTCCCGCACCGACCAAGGGATCCGGTTCCTAATGACGTGATGCCGCAACAGATTCCCAATCCGTACGATCTAATCGTTCACAGCTACGCCCATTTCCAGGATCCGGCGGTCGAGGCGGTGCGCCGGGTGAGTGCCGAACTGCTGGCGCTTGCGGCCTTGCGTGACGAACTGCCGTCCGCGACTTTGCCATATGTTATTATTGAAGCCCCCCGTATAAATGATTTTATGTCCTCGCCTATATCTTTTTCCGGAAGTTCGGGCGGCGGTGATTGGTCGGATCGTGCCGCCGCTGACTTAGGTTGCGGCGCCGGTGAATTTGCGGCCGGTCTGGCGGCACGCGGGGCGCGCGTTTACGGATATGACAGTTCCGCGGAAATGCTGGCTCGAGCCGAGCGGGATTTTCCGTCCGCTTCCTACCCGAACTTACATTTCATTCGTACGGAATTGCCCGAATTTAACGCGCCGGAACCTCTGACCGCCTGCTTTGCCCTGCATGATGTCGTCAATCATTTGACCAATGCCAAGGCAGTGCGTCAACTTTTCGAGAATTGTTACGCTCAGTTGGAGGCGGGCGGTTGTTTTGTCTTTGATGTTCTGACCGAGCGCTATGCCCGGGCGATGGTGGCGACGGATTTGTCCTATTATTTGGCTGAGGATCTGACCGCTTTCTTTTATAATACCTACAAAGCTGCCTATTTGACCGCGGAAATCACGCTCTTTTTACCCGTATCGGGGGCGGTAGCGGATAATCTGCCCGTTACCGGAACACTGTGGCGGCGGCATGAACTGCAAATTAAACAAAGAATCTATAAAATAAGCGCTTTGAGCAAGGTGCTTAACGACAGTGGATTCAGAGCCGTGCACTGGTTCGCACTGCGCCATCCCCATGCCGAGGTGCTTCGGGCCGAATTACCGGAGACGGCGGACGGATCTCCGGAGCGGGAGCTGCGCCTTTATTGTTGTGCGAGGAAATGATAAATATGCTTGAGTACAGAGACGAGTTGGTACGCGCCGTAATGATGGGAGGAAAGGCCCGCCTGCTGGCGGTTACCGCCCGTGACTCGGTAAGTGAATTGGCGCGGGTACATGCGCTATCTCCGACGATGACGGTGGCGGGCGGGCGCTGGCTGATTTGCGGTATTTTTGCCGGTGCCGATCTGAAAGGCGAGACTGATGCGGTTAACGTCACTGTGCAGTGCGACGGACCGGTTGAGGCATTGACGACGGTATGCGACTACGGCAATCGGGTGCGCCAATCGGTGCTGCATCCTCACCTGGAATTGCCGGAGGGGGAAAATTATCGCGACCTCAGTGCTCTGTTCGGTAAAGGCATGATGCGGGTGACTCGTACGCAGGGAGAGATGCGTCCTTGGATGGGTACATGTGACCTGCTCAGCGGCAATGCGGGTGACGATTTTGCTTATTATCTAACCACTTCAGAACAGGTGAACAGCTTTGTCAGCCTGAGCGTTGAGATTGATCGTGGCGGAGTTGTGGCCGCCGGAGGTCTCCTAGTGCAGGCTCTACCCGGTTGCGAGGAGGAGGATCTGGATTATCTCGAAGTACGGGCGCAGGGGATGCCGCCTCTGAGCTTTTTTCTGCGGGAAGGATTCACCGCTGCGCAGCTGATTGAGTTGTTTGCCGGGCGAAGTGCCGTCGAATATTTGGCGACCGAGCAGGTTGCGTACAGTTGCCCCTGTTCACGCTCACGGATGAGCCGCAACCTAATTGCCCTGGGGCGGGAGCAGTTGTCGGAGCTGGCTGCCGATCCGGAAGGGATTGAGCTGGTTTGCTGGTTCTGCCAAACGCGCTACAAATTTTCCCGGGCTGAGGTGAGCGAATTATTGGCGGCGCGCTGAGGATCTCGGCGCGAAAATATCAGGTTTAGTAATGCTGGGAGTGCCCGATGTTTGGCAAGTCAGGTTGTGCTTGCTATAATCGAGCTCGGGCAGGGGACTGTCGATACAGAAAGTAGGTAAAGTATGTTCAAACCGATTTTAGTTGTTCTGGCCGCCGGTATGGGTAGCCGTTACGGCGGTCTCAAGCAGATCGATCCGGTGGGTCCGAACGGAGAAGTGATAATCGACTATTCTCTGTATGATGCGAAGCAGGCCGGCTTCGAGACCGTTGTTTTTATCATTAAAGAGGAGATAGAGGCTGCATTTAGAAAAGCGATCGGTGACCGTATAGAGCGGTACATGGAAGTGCGCTATGCTTTCCAGGAGCTGACGATGTTTACGGAAGAAGCGGGAATCCCTGAGGACAGAGAGCGGCCCTGGGGCACCAGCCATGCCGTGCTCTGCGCCGCCGATCAGATTGATGCACCCTTTGCGGTAATCAACGCAGACGATTATTACGGCCCCGGCGCCTACAAGCTACTGTATGAGTTTCTGCGCGATCATGCCGACAGCCCGCAAAATGATTACTGCATGATCGGCTATCGCCTAGAAAATACTTTGACGGATCACGGAACCGTATCGCGGGGCATCTGTTCGAGTGACGCGAATGACTACCTGCTGGTGATTGACGAGCGGAAGAAAATCGAAAAATTACCTGGCGGGGGACGCTTTACGGAGGATGAGGGAGCGAGCTGGGAATTCCTGCCCGGCAATACACTGGTATCTATGAACATGTGGGGCTTTACTCCTGCTTTCCTCGGACAGCTGGAGGAGCTCTTTCCGGAGTTCCTGCAGCAGATCAAGGAGGAGAACCCGCTCCGAGGAGAGTTCTATCTGCCGGCGGCGATCGCGGCTCTGTTGGCTGACGATAGGGCGCGGGTCAAGGTTTTGCCTAGTCCCGACCGCTGGTTCGGCGTGACGTATCGCGAAGATAAGCCGCGGGTTATGGAGGCCCTGGCGGCTAAGCACGCGGCAGGCGAATATCCAACGCCATTGTGGAGCAGTGATACCCACGGAGAATCAGAAATTAATTATGCGTAAATACGGTAAATCGGCGATAATTCTCGCCCTCCTCATTTTTATCATGCCGGTCTGGGCGGCCTGTACGCGTTTGCCTCTGCCCGGCACGAACGGATGGAATATTGCGGACGGAACAACGCTTCCGGATGAGCCCAAAGAGACGATTGCCGAACCTCCGGCTTCATCGACAACCGTTCCCACTGCCGCACCGACGTCGACCTCCGTTCTGACCCCGATCCCGACTCCATCCCCTTCTCCGTCACCGAGTCCGATTCCTTCCCCGTCACCGAGTCCGACCTCAACTCCCACCCCCACTCCGACTCTTACCCCAACCCCGATCCCGACCAGCCCCCCGGTCAGCGGTAATATCGATGAGGCAAAGATTTTGAGTCTGGATAATACTACTCGTGGCTGGTGGTATCGCGTCCCGAAGCCGCCTTTTGAGGATATTCCGGCCGGTATTGACGCGCCGATCCAGGATCTGCTAGATAAGTACGGGGCATACTGGCAGGCCAAGCCAAAGCCGGGGAAGAAGACGGTCTATATCACCATGGACGAAGGCTATGAGTACGAAGAAAATACGACATCTATTCTGAATACGGCACGTGAGAAAGGGGTAAAAATTAACTTTTTCATCACCGGGCATTTTTTGAAAAGCCGTCCGGATCTGGTAAAGCGCATGCTGGCAGAGGGTCATTTGGTCGGTTCGCACACTTATTCGCATCCGAGCACCCCGGATCTGCTGGCCAAAAAGGGCGTTAGCGCGGTTGTAGATGATCTGCGCCGTTTGGAAAAGGAGTACACCGCCCTGACCGGACAGAATATAGCAATGTGGTTACGCCCGCCGCAGGGCAGTTACAGCGAGGCGACCCTGGAACTGTGGCGGCAGATGGGCTACAAGCCGGTGATGTGGAGTTTTGCCTATAGGGACTGGGAGGTAAACGCGCAACCGAAGCCGAAAGACGCCAAAGAGCGGATTCTCGGTGAATTGCACGACGGATCGATTCTGTTGATTCATGCGGTTTCCAAAACCAACGCGCAGATTCTGGGAAGTATAATCGACGGAATTCGCGAGCGCGGATATAGTATCGAGTTGCTTTCGGAGCTGCCGTAAAGAAACTACAGCAGATTGAACAGGCTTTTGCGGAGCGCTCGGGAAAACTTTGTGCAAAATTAATTCTTAAGATGTGTGCAACGGCACTTGCATGAAATAGATATTTTTGCTAATATGGTCGCCGTTGCGCTTTTCAGGTCGCTTTCGGACGACATTACGCCCTAAGCAGCGGAGCGCACAAATGTGATGACGTCTGAGATTGCTCCCCGGCTCCTGCCGCCGATGGGAGGTAACTTAGACAG
Source organism: Clostridiaceae bacterium (assembly GCA_012800655.1). Taxonomy (GTDB): domain Bacteria; phylum Bacillota; class Clostridia; order Saccharofermentanales; family Fastidiosipilaceae; genus JAAZIX01. The sequence continues at coordinate 16,318 of JAAZIX010000082.1, forward strand.
AGAAGTCGGCTCGAGAAGCCGGCGAGGTCTGTAGGGTTGGGACAAGATCCCGAATGTGCCGCGAAATGCGGTTGGCCCAGCGAGACATGCTCAGCTGGGTTTTATGATGAGGGTAGATGGAACGCCCGGGTCGGTGTTGAAAAACGCGATACGGGTCCCGATACCGGAGACGAGCAGAATTATTGGAGGATAGAGAATGGCTGTCAATCAAAAAATCAGGATTAGATTAAAAGCCTTTGACCATGAGATTTTGGATCAGAGCGCTCAGCGCATCGTCGAAACCGCGCAGCGGACGGGAGCGAGTGTTTCCGGACCGATTCCTCTGCCGACAACACGCGAGATAACGACGATCCTGCGTTCCCCGCACGTCGACAAAGATTCGCGGGAACAGTTCGAGTTGCGCACATATAAGCGCCTGATCGATATTTTAGCGCCCAACCCCAATACCGTTGATGCTTTGATCAAGTTGGATATGCCCGCCGGCGTGAACGTGGAGATCAAGCTCTAAGGCAAGGCGACATTGTGGAGGAATGAGAAGTGAGTAAATTTATGCTGGGTTACAAAGCAGGTATGACGCAGATCTTCAACGAAGACGGAATTGCCATACCTGTTACCGTGATTCAATGCGGACCTATATATGTAATGGCCAGAAAGACTCCCGCCACTGACGGGTATTCCGCCGTCCAGGTGGCCTTTGACGATGTCAAGCCCTCGCGGGTCAATCGTCCCGAGACCGGACAGTTTGAAAAGGCCGGTGTCAGCCCCAAGCGCCATGTGCGCGAGTTCAGGGTTGCGGATGATGCGGAGTTTGCGCCGGGTCAGCTTATCAACGTCAGCGAGATGTTTGCCGTCGGGGATCGAGTTGATGTAACGGGAACTTCGAAAGGTAAAGGATTTCAGGGTGCCATCAAGCGCCACGGTCAGAGCATAGGACGTCAATCGCACGGTTCGAAATATCACCGCCGAGTCGGCTCCATGGGAGCATCGGCGACGCCGGCGCGCGTCCTGAAGGGCAAGAAGTTGCCCGGACAGATGGGTAACGAACGGGTTACGGTGCAAAATCTCGACGTGGTCATGGTAGACGGTGAACGTAATATCCTGGTTCTTAAGGGAGCTGTTCCCGGAATCAAAGGCGGTTGTTTGGCAATTAAACAAACCGTCAAGAGTGCCAAATAGGTTACCGCTCGAAGCAAAGCGCTGAGCGAGTGGGGAGGAAAACAATGCCGAAAGTTGATGTATATAATTTAGAGGGCAAGGTAGTCGGATCGATCGAATTGGCTGACTCGGTATTCGCCGTCGAGCCGCATCATGACTTGGTTCATCGGGTAGTGAAGATGCAACTGGCCAACCGCCGTCAGGGTACGGCGAAGGTTAAGGGCGGCGGACGTAAACCTTGGCGCCAGAAGGGTACCGGACGGGCGCGTCAAGGTTCAACCCGTGCCGCGCAGTGGGTCGGCGGCGGAATTATCTTCGGACCGACACCACGCGATTACAGCTACTCCATGCCGAAAAAAATGCGCCGTCGGGCGCTGTTGTCGGTACTGTCGAACAAACTCGCCACCGATAAGCTGATTATTGTCGATAATATGACGCTCGAAGCTCCGAAGACGAAGCTTTTTGTCCAAGCAATGAAGAATATTAATGTGAACGGATCCGCTCTGTTGTTTGACAGTGAGCCGAATGAGCCGTTCCACCGCTCCGCGAACAATGTACCACAAGTAAAATTCACACCGATCAACACGATTAACGTCCTTGATCTTCTGAAATTTGAATATTGTGTGCTTTCGCGTGCGGCTGCCGAGCAACTTCAGGAGGTCTACACGAAATGAAAGACTCACGTGAAATAATTATTCGCCCGATCATTACCGAGCGCTCCGGCAACGACGCCGCAATCGGCTGCTATACTTTTGAGGTGGCTCTTAAGGCGACCAAGCCCGAAATTCGTCGCGCTGTTGAGGAACTCTTCGGAGTTAAGGTTCTCTCGGTAAATACCATGAACCTGCCTGGCAAGACCAGACGTCGTGGCGCTACGGTGGGTCGTACGGCTCGGCGCAAAAAGGCGCTGGTCACCATCGATCTGAATCCCGTTGCCGAGACATACCATACTGCCGGTGGCAAGGAAGTTAGTACCGGACGTCGTTATAAGACCTCCATCGATGAGTTCGGCTTTGCCCAGTAGAGCGCAGTGAGGCGATTGAAGGAGAGAAGAAATGCCTGTAAAAAGCTATAAACCGACTTCGCCGGCACGGCGACATATGACATCCTCGGATAATTCCGATCTGACCAAGAAGAAACCCGAAAAGGCTCTGGTTCGCGGCAAGTCCCGCTCGGCAGGTCGCAATGTGTACGGACGGATTACGGTACGCAATCGCGGCGGCGGTGTCAAGCGTAAAATCAGGACTTTGGATTGGAAGCGCGTCAAGGACGGCATCCCGGCCAAAGTGGCGGCGATAGAGTACGACCCCGGCCGCACGGCACGCATCGCATTGTTGCATTATGCCGACGGATATAAGAGCTATATTATTGCTCCCGACGGAGTTAAGGTCGGCGACATCCTCTACAGCGGTACCGGTTCCGATATAGTTCCTGGCAACTGCCTGCCGCTGGCCGACATTCCGGTCGGTACGGAAGTCCACAACATTGAACTCGCACCGGGTGCCGGTGCACAGATGGTGCGCTCGGCCGGCGGAGCCGCCCAGGTAATGGCTAAAGAAGGTGCCTTTGCACTGATACGCCTGCCTTCGGGAGAGGTGCGCATGGTGCATTTGACCTGCCGCGCCACGATAGGCACGGTCGGCAATGCCGAACATGAGAACATTGATTACGGTAAGGCCGGTCGCCGCCGTCATATGGGGCGTCGTCCTCATGTCCGCGGTGTCGTCATGAATCCGATCGACCATCCGCACGGCGGTGGTGAGGGCAAGAGCCCGGTCGGTCGTCCGTCGCCGGTTACCCCCTGGGGTGTTCCGACGCGCGGTAAGAAAACCCGTAAACGCAATAAGCACTCTAATAAGTATATTGTTAGGCGCCGAGCGAAGAAATAAGGGAGGCTCTGATGAGTAGATCTAGAAAAAAAGGGTATTTTGTTCAACCTCGGTTGCTGAAGCGCATTCAGGACCTGAATAGCCGTAACGAGAAGCGAGTCCTGAAGACCTGGTCGCGTGCCTCGACAATATTCCCGGAGATGGTCGGCCACACCATCGCGGTGCACGACGGAAGAAAGCATGTGCCGATATTTATTACCGAGGACATGGTTGGTCATAAGTTGGGTGAATTTGCTCCGACACGAACCTTCCGCGGTCATGCCGGGTCGGGACGCGCCGCCGCAAAGCGTTAGTCCGGATTAAGGAGCTTGAGACATGAACGAGAGACTGAGAAAACAAAAAACTTATACCGGCGCCGATCTGGTGGAGTATCGCGATGAGATCATCGCCGAGCATACCCGCAAGACTACAAAGTCGAATCGCCCCAGAACCCTGACCAAAAAAGAGCGCAATATGCTCGGTATTGGTAAGGACGAGGGAAGAGCGCGGGTTTCCCACGTAAGGATATCCCCGCTGAAGGCTCGAGTGGTGGCTAAGTTGGTGCGTGGCAAGAGCGTGACGGAAGCCAAGGCGATTCTCACATATACCAACAAGGCCGCTGCGCCGATTCTTATTAAGCTGATCAATTCGGCGGTCGCTAATGCGGTAAACAACAACAATCTCGACGAGGGTTCGCTGTATATTCATCAGCTCCTTGTTGATGAGGGCATAACAGCGAAACGCTGGCGTCCCAGAGCCAGAGGCTCGGCGGGTCGCATATTCAAGAGAAGCAGCCACATTACCGTTGTGGTCAAAGAGCAGCCGGAGGCATAGGAGATAAAATGGGACAGAAGGTTAATCCTCACGGTTTAAGAGTAGGTGTTATCAAGGATTGGGATTCCAAGTGGTATGCCGACAGCAAGAGCTTCGCGCGTTATCTGGTTGAAGACAGAGAGTTGCGTGAGTTCATCATGCAGGTCCTGCCGACGGCCGGAATCTCCCGCATACTCGTTGAGCGTAAAGGAGACGACAAGACCGTTATCACGATCTATGCGGCAAAGCCGGGTATCGTTATTGGCCAGAAAGGTGCCGGTATCACCGACCTGAAAGCAAAGCTACTGAAACGTTTCGGTCGCAATATGTTTATCAACGTCAATGAGATTCGCAATCCGGATGCCGATGCTCAGTTGGTGGCGGAAAATATCGCCGAGCAGCTGGAACGACGGATCAGCTATCGTCGTGCCATGAAGCAGAGCATGTCGCGAGCCCTGAGAGCCGGAGCCAAGGGAATCAAAACCGAGGTCAGCGGACGTCTGGGCGGAGCGGAAATCGCTCGGCGCGAACACTATCACGAGGGAACGATCCCGTTGCAGACCCTGCGTGCCGATATCGACTACGGCTTTGCCGAGGCGAATACGCAGTATGGGCGCATCGGAGTCAAAGTATGGATATATAAGGGAGAGGTTTACCAGACCGCGCGTCAGAGTGATGCTCCGTCCGGTTCCTCCGGCCCCGTTGAAGGAGGGCAGTCATAATGTTAATGCCCAAGAGAGTAAGGTATAGAAAGGTTCATCGCGGACGCATGAAAGGCAAAGCGACGCGCGGCAACAAGATCAATTACGGAGAGTACGGTCTGATTGCCATGGAACCCTGCTGGATAAAGAGCAACCAGATCGAGGCTGCCCGTGTCGCAATTAACCGTAACCTGCGGCGCGGCGGAAAAGTCTGGATCAAGATCTTTCCGCATAAGTCCGTGACCAAAAAGCCCGCCGAGACCCGCATGGGTTCCGGTAAGGGTTCCCCCGAGTTCTGGGTAGCGGTGGTCAAACCCGGCCGAGTTCTATTTGAGGTGGCCGGAGTCAGCGAAAGACAGGCTCGCGAGGCTTTGCGCCTGGCTAGCCACAAGTTGCCCTGCCGAACCCGGATGGCCAAGAAAGGCGAGGAGGTGCTGGATAATGAAGGCTGATGAGTTGCGTGAAAAAACCGATGCCGAATTGAGTGCCGAACTGGCCGCACTGCGCGATGAGTTGTTTAAGCTGCGTTTCCGTCATGCGACGCACCAGCTGGATAATCCGATGCTTTTGCGCAAAGTTCGCCGGGACATTGCCAGGGTGATGACGATTCAGCGCGGCCGTGAACTAGCCGCCGCTGCCGGTAAGAATTAGAGGAGATAGCGATTATGACTGAGAAGGCTAAATTAAATGCGCCGGTGGATTCGACCGCTAACCAACCGATTCAAAGAGCGCTACGCAAGACTCGTGTCGGCATTGTGGTCTCCGACAAAATGGACAAGACGATTGTCGTCGAGATCACCGAGCCGGTGAGACACAAACTGTACAACAAGTACGTGCGCCAGACCCGCCGTCTGATGGTTCATGACGAGAACAACGAGTGCGGCGTCGGCGACACGGTTCGTGTGATGGAAACTCGCCCGCTGAGCAAAAATAAATTTTGGCGTCTTCTTCGTGTGATTGAAAAGGCCAAGTAGTTTGCGGCGAATTTTTAGGAGATAGGCATATGATTATGGTAGAAACTCGCTTGCGTACCGCCGACAATACCGGCGCCCGCATGTTGCAATGTATTAAAGTTCCCGGCGGAAGCGGACGTCGTGCCGCTTTCATCGGTGATGTAATTGTCTGTTCGGTCAAGGACGCCATCCCCGGCGGCCTGGTGAAGAAGGGCGACATCGTCCATGCCGTGGTCGTGCGGACCAAAAAGGCGACCCGCCGTGCGGACGGAACTTGGATTCGCTTCGATGAGAATGCGGCGGTGATAATAAATGAGGATAAGAATCCTCTCGGCACCCGCATCTTCGGACCAGTGGCGCGTGAACTGCGCGAGAAGGAATACATGAAGATTCTTTCGCTGGCACCCGAGGTACTGTAAAGGAGGCGGCAATGGCTAAAGTGCATGTAAAAAAAGGTGATACCGTTTACGTTCTCTGCGGCAAAGACCGCGCTGCAACCGGCAAGGTTCTGCGCGTTCTCCCGGTGACCGGCCGGGTAGTCGTCGAAGGCGTGAACATGGTCAGTAAGAAGCATAAGCCGCGCAGTCAGCAGGAGCGCGGCGGTATCCGCGAGCACGCGGCACCGATCGATGCTTCGAACGTAATGGTAATCTGCCCCAAATGCAATCGCCCCACCAAGGTGAGCTATGAGAAGAATGAGGCCGGAAAAGCCGTTCGTGTCTGCAAAAAGTGTGCCGCCGTTTTTGAAAACGACGGTGCCAAGCCCAGATATTGATGAGTTTGGATAAGAGGTAGGATATGGCCAGATTAAAGGACAAGTACAGAGAGGAAGTCGCACCGGCTCTTTTGAAGCAGTTCAATTATAACTCCGTAATGCAGATACCTCGCCTGGAGAAAATCGTTTTGAACATGGGTGTGGCGGACTCAAGAGAAAATGCCCGGGCAATTGAGAATTCCTGCGATGTTCTTGCAACTATCAGCGGACAAAAGCCGATTGTCACCAAAGCGCGCAAATCCGTCGCGAACTTTAAAGTCCGCGAAGGAATGAATGTCGGTTGCAAGGTGACGTTGCGAGGCGATCGGATGTATGAATTCCTCGACCGCTTCATCTCGTTGGCAATTCCGCGCATTCGTGACTTCCGCGGCTTAAACCCCGACTCTTTCGACGGTCGCGGTAATTATGCCACCGGCACCAAGGAACAGTTGATATTCCCGGAAATCGTTTACGATAAAATCGACCGGATCCGGGGAATGGATATTATTATTGTCACCACCGCTGAAACGGATGAAGAGGGACGCGAGCTGTTGAGACTGCTCGGCATGCCCTTCGCCGGCAGCAGCCAGAATTTAGGAGAAGATTAATGGCAAAGAAATCGCAAATTATAAGAGCGAAACGGGAACCGAAGTACAGCACCCGCCAGAAAAACCGCTGCAGTCTCTGCGGCCGTCCGCGATCCTACATTCGCAAGTACGGCATCTGTCGGATCTGCTTCCGGGAACTGGCCTATAAGGGTCAGATCCCCGGCGTACGTAAGGCCAGCTGGTAGATTACTTGAGCCGTTAGACCGACTTTGAATTCGGCGCAGAAACCGGGAGGATGAAAAATGCAAATTACTGACGCAATTGCCGACATGTTGACACGTATTCGTAACGCCTCGGCAAAACGTAAACCAAGTGTAGATATTCCCGCATCGGGAATGAAGATGTCCATCGCCAATATCCTTTTGGCCGAGGGTTATGTCGGGCGTGTGGAAAAAATCGAAGATGATAAGCAAGGAGTGATCCGCATTACGTTGCGTTATCAGGGGAACAAACCGGTCATTACCGGTCTCAAGCGTATCTCCAAGCCGGGCCTGCGAGTTTACGCCGGCTCCAAGGACCTGCCGGAAGTGCTGGGCGGTTTGGGAATAGCCCTGATGTCGACTTCACTCGGTGTTATGACCGGACGTGAGGCGAAACAGCGCAATGTCGGCGGTGAAGTTCTGGCTTTTGTTTGGTAAGAATAACCGGGGCATGAGCTGCATAAGCGGGTCAGACCCATTTAGGAGGACATAAATGTCACGTATAGGAAAACAGCCTATTAACATCCCGGCAGGGGTAGATGTAAAGATTGAGGGCAACGAAGTCGTCGTATCCAAAGGCGGTACGACCTTGAATTATACTTTCAGCCCAAGAATGGAAGTCGTTCGGGAGGAGAATCATATTTTAGTCAAGCGCGGTTCCGACTCGCGCGAGGATCGCTCCCTACACGGCTTGACCCGCTCTCTGATCAGCAATATGGTCGTGGGTGTCTCCGAGGGCTTTGCCAAGAACCTTGAGATTCAGGGTGTCGGCTATCGCGTTCGTCTTGAGGACGGCACGTTGGTGCTGAACCTGGGATACTCTAATCCGGTCGAGTTTCCTCAGCCGGAGGGGATAACCTTTGAAGTCCCTTCGGCGACCCGGATTATCGTCAAGGGTGCCGATCGTCAGCTGGTCGGCGAGACGGCTGCGAAGATTCGCTCCATTCGTCCGCCCGATTCCTATCACGGCAAGGGCATTCGTTATCAGGGCGAGTATGTTCGGATCAAAGAAGGCAAGACCGGTGCCAGGCTGTAAGTCGGCTCGATCAGTCCGCCGGTGGTTTGAGAGGATAGAGGTAACACATAATGATTATTAAGAAATCACGCAATAGCCAGCGCCGTCGCCGTCATTCCAGAGCAAGAAGCTATTTTGCCGGCACTGCCGAGCGCCCGAGACTCTGCGTCTATCGTGCTAACAAACATATGTACGCGCAGATTATCGATGACAACAGCCATACCACTCTGGTGTCAGCTTCGACATTGGAGGCGGATATCAGGGCCGGGCTGGAAGGAACGGCCGATGTCGCCGCGGCGAAGGCCGTCGGTGAGGTGTTGGGGCGTCGTGCCCTAGATAAGGGTATAACCGAGGTCGTTTTCGATCGTAGCGGGTATATCTACCACGGACGTGTAGCGGCTCTGGCCGAAGGTGCACGTGAAGCCGGACTTAAGTTCTGATCAGGAGGCAGGAATGTTCTACAGCGATAGAAAAAGTGATGAACTGGAAGAGAAAGTCATACACATTGGCCGCGTAGCAAAGACCGTTAAAGGCGGACGCAATTACAGCTTTGTGGCTCTGGTTATTGTCGGAGACCGCAAAGGTCGTGTTGGCAAGGGCCTGGGCAAGGCCGGCGAGATTCCCGATGCGATTCGCAAGGGAGTCGAACGGGCGAAGCGCAATATGATTGAGGTGGCTCTCGAGGGTACAACCATCCCGCACGATATTATCGGCCGCTTCGGCGCCGCCCAAGTTCTCCTGAGGAAGGCACCGGAAGGGACCGGTGTTATCTCCGGCGGTTCGGCTCGCGCAGTCCTGGAGTTGGCCGGTATTCAGGATATTCGTGCCAAATCTCTGGGTTCGAATAATCCGAATAATGTTGTCAACGCAGTTCTCGATGGTTTAAGTGCTCTGCGCACGCCGGCTCAGGTTGCCCGCTTACGCAACCGCAAGCCTGAAGACCTTTGAGAAGATCTCTACTTTGGAGAAGAATTATGAAATTGAATGAATTGATTAAAACCGACGGAGCTGTTACTACCTCGAAACGTAAGGGGAGAGGTATCGGTTCCGGTCTGGGCAAGACATCCGGTCGCGGTCATAAGGGGCAGCGCGCCCGCTCGGGCGGTTTGTCTCGTCCCGGCTTCGAAGGCGGACAGATGCCCCTGTATCGGCGTATTCCGAAACGCGGTTTCAACAACAAGCGCTTTGCGACCGTGTATATCGAAGTGCCGCTTTCCCGACTGAATCGCTTTGACGATAACAGTGTTGTCGGTCCCGATGACTTCGTGGCGGCCGGAATAATTTCACCCGATCGTCGTGCCGCAGGGGTCAAAATACTGGGAACCGGTGAATTGGAGCGTTCATTGACGGTGCGCGCTCAGCGTTTTACCGCCGGAGCCAAAGCAAAAATCGAAGCTGCCGGTGGCAAGGCAGAGGAGATTTAATTTATGAAACAGGCTTTCAGGAACCTTATCCGCGCCTTCAAAATACCCGATATACGCCGGCGCCTGCTGTTCACCGTAGGGATGATCGCACTCTTCCGGGTGGGCGGCATCATACCGGTTCCGGGTATTGACCGGGTGGCATTTACCGACCTGGTCAATCGCTTTGGGCAGATCGGTGCGATGATGGATATTATCTCGGGCGGTGCCCTCAAAGCCGCGAGCATATTTGCGATGGGAATTTCCCCGTATATCACCTCATCGATTATCATGCAGCTGTTAACCGTGGCAATCCCCGCACTCCAGCGTCTTTCCAAAGAAGGCGAATCCGGACGGAAGAAGATGCAACAAATTACCCGGTATGTAACGGTCGGTATGGCGCTTATTCAAGCCTTTTCTTTCTGGTTTGCGGCCCGCTCTGCTGTTACCGTCGCTCTCCCGCCGGCACTCAGTGCGATTTTGATTATTCTCTCGTTCACGGCGGGGACAATGATTACCCTGTGGATTGCCGAACAGATAGATGCGCACGGCATCGGTAACGGAGTTTCGATGCTGATTTTTATCGGTATCCTGGCACGCGTTCCCTCGATGGTCGAGGCCTTATTCGTATATATGCGGATCTGGACGGTAACCAGCGGTGTTCTGCTGGCTATTCTCTACTTCGTTTTGGTGGTAGGCATATTTTTCTTCGCCTTCGTCTTTGTTAACTTTGTCGCCGTTGCCGAGCGCCGCATTCCGGTGCACTATGCGCGGCGTGTGGTCGGCCGCAAACAATACGGCGGTCAGAACACCTATCTGCCGATCAAGGTCGATCAGGCGAGTGTTTTACCGGTTATTTTTGCTACCAGCATCATGTCGGTGCCGAATCTAATTATTTCCTTTTTCTTCGCCGATCGAACCGGCTGGCTGATTGACTGGTTCCGTAATCCCGGAAACAGCCCGATCTACTATCTTATTCAGTTCCTCTTAATCCTCGGATTTACCTTCTTCTACCTCTCGATCCAGTTCAATCCGGTGGAGATTGCCAATAATCTGCAGGGGAACGGCGGTTATATACCGGGAATTCGTCCCGGACGTCCGACGGTAAATTATATTAAGGGTGTTTCGCGTCGCCTTACCTGGGTGAACGGCTTGTTCCTGGCTGTTATTACCCTGACCCCTATGCTGATTGGTTCGTTAACCGGAACTTCGGCAATTTGGTTCGGAGGTACGGCCGTTCTGATTATCTCCGGTGTCGCGCGCGATATCATTACCAAGCTTGAGGCCCAACTCTCCATGCGCAGCTATAAGGGCTTCCTCGACTAATTACAGTTACTTCCCGACAGATCGTGATGACGCAGAGTAGAAAGTGAGCAGGAAAGGACAATGGATCTCTTAATTATAGGAGCACCCGGGGCGGGAAAGGGAACGATATCCGAACTGATTGCGCAGGTCTTTCCCGATATTCAGCATTTGTCGACCGGAGATCTGTTGCGCCGTGAAATTGCAGCAGATACGGAACTCGGTCGCCAGGCCGATCACTTGATGAGTACCGGCAATCTCGTTCCCGATGAGATGGTTCTCTCTCTGGTGCGTAACTACTTATCGGAATTACCGCCCCATACTTCGGTTCTCTATGATGGTTATCCGCGCACTTTGTCTCAGGCCGGGACCCTGGATGAGGTTCTGAGTGCGGTCGGGCGTAGTGTTACGGCCGTATTGAATGTGGTTGTGCCGGAGGAAGTTATCTTGTCTCGTCTCACCGGGCGGCGCTCCTGTCCGAAATGCGGAGCCAACTTTCATCTGACAGCCATGCCTCCGCGTGTGGAAGGTGTTTGTGATACCTGCGGCTCCGAGCTTATTCAACGCAATGATGATCAACCGGAACTTATCCGTCGCCGGCTTGAGGTTTATCGCGAGCGTACCCAACCGTTGATTGATTTTTATGAGGAGCGTGCTTTGCTGTACGATATAAGAAATGACGGCCGCCCTCGTGAAATGCCTGCAGAATTGGCCGAGTTGCTGGCCGAATTGGCAGAGAAGAGACGTAATGATTGTAATTAAGACCGCTGCCGAAGTCGATGCGATTCGCGCTTCCGGAATGATTCTTCGCGAGGTTTTTACACAGCTGGAGGATTTTATCCGTCCGGGGGTTACCACCGAGGAAATTAATTACTTGGCCGAAGAGACTATCCGTTCGCGAGGCGCAATTCCCTCTTTTCTTAATTATGGCGGCGGCTATGGCATACCGCCATTTCCGGCAGCCGCCTGTATATCCGTAAATGATGAGATTATTCACGGGATACCGTCCGAACGGCGTCTGGAATCCGGCGATGTCGTCAGTGTCGATTTGGGTGCCTGTCTGGACGGTTGGCATTCCGACGCTTGCCGCACTTATGCGGTGGGTGACTGCTCGGAAGACAGCCTTAATCTGATTGCGACCGCCGAAAAAGCCTTTCATGTCGGCTTGGCAAAAATCAAACCGGGCAACCGCCTGGGAGATATGCAGGCGGCCGTATATGCGGAGATTGTCGCCGGCGGTTGCGATGTCGTGCGTAATTTCTCCGGGCACGGAATCGGTCGCTCCCTGCATGAAGATCCGGTAATTTACAATTACGGGCAGGCTGGTCGGGGAGTTAAATTTGTACCGGGGATGGTATTTTGTCTGGAACCGATGATTGCGGCAGGTTCGGCGGATTACTATTTTATGGACGATGGCTGGACGGTGAGAACCCGGGACGGCAGTTGGGCGGCTCATTATGAGAATACCATCGCGGTTACCGAGACCGGTGCGGAATTGCTGACTTGCGGTGAGGATTGTGCTTAAGGGTGAGTTCAACCGGGGCGATCTGGTAGTATCTGTTGCCGGACATGACCGGGGAGATTTACTGATAGTTCTCGGCCCGGAATCGGAACCGAGCCGAGAAAAAGCACCGCGTTACCTGGTTGCGGACGGCAGGCGCCGCAGTGTGGCACGGGGAAAGCTGAAAAAGAAAAACGGCCTGCATTTGCGGATGACGGAACCGGGCTTTGCCCCTTGTCTGCCGACGGATTTACCGCCGCCGCTGACACAGGAAGCCTATAACCTCGATGCGTACCTGCGTTGCCTGATTAAGGATTATACCGCCGGGCAAAACGGGAAAAAATATTAGAGAAAGGAATGACATGCCGAAAGAAGAAGTTATTGAGGTGCAAGGCATAGTAGAGGACTCGTTGCCTAATGCCCAGTTCAAGGTAAAGCTGGAAAACGGCTTTGAGGTTCTTGCCCACATCTCAGGTAAGCTGCGACAGAATTATATAAAAATTCTGCCCGGCGACCGGGTCACATTGGAGCTTTCTCCGTACGACCTGACGCGGGGGCGCATTACCTGGAGGGCAAAATAACCATTAAAGCAAGAAAAGGGCCCGTTAACTTACAGCAAGCTGACAAAGTTAGCGAATGAGCTCAAAACGTGCTTGAACTAGGCAAATGATTTGTTATATAATTGCAAATTGCGTTCGTTGATTCGATGGCAGAGTTTTATCCGTCGTGCGAACGAGAACGAAGCGAAGATAATTATTATCTGTGCCGGCAGATGAAAGAAGAGGTGATGCACAGTGAAAGTGAGACCTTCCGTTAAGCCGATGTGCGAGAAATGTAAGGTAATTAAGCGCAAGGGAACCGTTATGGTAATCTGCTCCGACCCTCGCCATAAGCAGCGCCAGGGATAGAGCTCGATTACGAGCTGATAAGTAAGGATTTGTGGAGGAAATTTAATGGCACGTATAGCGGGTGTTGACCTGCCGACCAGCAAGCGCATAGAAATCGCGCTGACCTATATTTATGGAATCGGCCGTACATACGCCAAAGAAGTGGTGGAGAAGACCGGAATTAACCCGGATACCAGAGTTAAGGATCTGACCGAGGACGAGATAACTCAGATCAGAACCGTTCTGGAACGCGACTACCACATAGAGGGAGATCTGCGTCGTGACGTGGCGATGAACATTAAACGCCTGACCGAGATCGGTTGTTACCGCGGGCGTCGCCATCGCATGGGATTGCCGGTACGCGGCCAGCGAACCAAGACAAACGCGAGAACCCGCAAGGGACCGAATCGTCGTTCCGTAACCGGCAGACGCAGATAGGAGGACTTATTTAAATGGCAAAACAGGCTAGAAGAACCGCTCGTCCCCGTCGGCGTGCGCGTAAGAATGTAGAACACGGGCATGCTCATATCCATGCTACTTTTAATAACACCATAGTCTCCATTACCGATCCGAGCGGGAACGGTATTTCCTGGTCCAGCTCAGGTGCCAGCGGAATGAAGGGCTCACGCAAAGGCACACCCTTTGCGGCTCAATTGGCTGCCGAGTCCGCCGCCAGAACCGCTGCCGAGCACGGTATGCGCACGGTTGAGGTCTATGTGAAAGGCCCCGGTCCCGGACGCGAGTCGGCGATTCGCGCGTTGCAGGCGGCCGGACTGGACGTGACGTATATTAAAGACGTTACGCCTTTGCCTCATAACGGCTGTCGCCCCCCAAAACGCCGTCGGGTCTAGTTTTATTGAACAGGGCGGCACGTATGTGCGGCCGTAGCACCCTAACCCGCTTTATTGCCGGCTCGATATCCGGCAGGAGGTAATAATGATAGATACAAGCAAGACTCAACTGAGAGTTGCTGAGCTGAGTAAAGATAAAACTTACGGTAAGTTTACGGTTGAACCGCTGGAGCGCGGCTACGGTGTCACATTGGGGAACTCTCTACGCCGGGTGCTATTGTCTTCTCTTCCCGGAGCGGCCGTAACGGCGATCCGAATCGAGGGTGTTCTCCATGAGTACTCCACGGTTCCCGGCGTCATCGAAGACGTGACCGAGATGATTCTCAACATTAAGGGGATTAATCTGAGGTTGAATGTCGAAGGACCTAAGACAATGTATCTCAGTGCCGAAGTCGGTCGTACCGGTGCGTTGTTGGCGAAAGATATTGTCGTCGATGACGAGGTAGAGATTGTCAATCCGGAGCATCACATCGCCACCCTGAACGGTGAGGGGAAGCTCTATATTGAATTGACGGTTGCGTCGGGCGTCGGTTATCGCCCTTCAGATAAGAATAAATGGGCAAATCAGCCGATCGGGATTATTCCGGTTGATTCGATTTTCAATCCGGTTCTCAAAGTGACATACGCGGTTGAAAATACCCGTGTCGGTCAGATTACCGACTATGATAAGTTGACCCTCGAGGTCTGGACGGACGGAACGATTTCCGCGGATCAGGCAGTGAGCGGCGCGGCGCGCATTCTCTGTGATCATCTGCTGCCCTTTATTGATTTGACGGATGCCCAATTCGCCGCCATATATCGCCGCAGTTCCGATGAGGATGAGCAGAGCAAGCTACTCGAAGATCCGATTGAGGACTTGGGCTTTACAGTGCGTACCTACAACTGCTTGAAGAGAGCCGGCATAAACACAGTCGGCGATTTGGTGGTACGTTCGGAAGAAGAAATGATGAAAGTACGTAACTTGGGCAAGAAGTCCTTGGAAGAGGTCATCACGAAGCTTGATGAAATCGGCCTATACCTTGCCTTCAAGAGCGACGTATAACCGCAGGAGGAAATATAAATGTCTGCACCACGTAAATTAGGACGCAAATCGGCGGCTCGCCGCGCCATGTTAAGGGGACTGGTCACGGACCTGATTCTGTACGGATCAATCGAAACCACCTTGCAGCGTGCTCAGGAAACCCGCAAGATCGCCGAACGTCTGATTACCAGCGCAATTAAAGAGCGCGATAATTACACGACCAAAGAGGTTCTCGTCTCGGGCGCCCGTCTTGATGGTAAGTCCCGCAAGGTTCTGGCACAGAAGACTTCGCTTTCCGGAAACGAGATGGATGTTGTGGTTCGGGAACTGAAAACCGAAATGCGTCAGGTTGACAATCCGTCCCGGCTGGCGGCTCGCCGCCGGGCCATGAATTGGCTGATTCGCCGCACCGACGACAATGGACGCCGAATCAATCCGGTCAATCACCTGTTCAACGATGTCGCACCGCGCTTTGTTGACCGTAACGGCGGCTATACGTCCATAGTGCGTCTCGGCCCCCGTCGCGGCGACGGAGCGATGATGGTTCGACTGAGCCTGGTTGAATAACAACAATTAGGCGAGTTAAAACGGGGCAAGCAATTGCCCCTTTTTTTGATAGGAATTCATGACGAGTCAAGCCGCACAGTTAAAATACGAGCCCGGGCAGACCATTATAGAAATCGAAGGTCTGAGTTTTTCCTATGAGCCAGATCAGCCTGAAGCACCTAATGCGCTTAATGGCGTTGACTTGGAGGTGAAGGCCGGAACACATTTGGCTATTCTCGGCCGCAACGGTTCGGGGAAGTCTACCCTGGCGCGCCTAATAGACGCTTTGGAGTTGCCTCTGTCCGGACGGATCCGGGTCGACGGCATCGAGGCGGTGGACGATGAGACGAGTTATATGGTGCGTCGCCGTTGCGGTCTGGTGTTTCAGAATCCGGATAACCAGATTATAGGTACGACGGTCGAAGAAGATGTGGCTTTCGGACCGGAGAATCTGGGTATTCCCAATCCGGAACTGCGTGATCGGGTAGATACCGCTTTGGCCATCGTCGGATTGAGCGAATATGCGCAGCGTCCGCCCGCCCAGCTCTCGGGCGGCATGAAGCAGAAGCTCGCGATCGCGGGAATCATGGCTATGCAGCCGCGCGTTCTGATTCTCGACGAGGCGACATCGATGCTTGATCCGTTCAGCCGTCGGGATTTCATGGAACTCGTTCAAAAACTCAATCGCGAAGAAAAGCTGACCGTACTCAATATCACGCATAATATGGAAGAGGCTATGGCGGCCGACTTTGTAGTGGTTATGCATGAGGGTAAAATTCTGCTCAGAGGCCGGCCGGAACAGATATTTGCTCATGCCGCGGAAATCATCGACGCGGGGCTGGATGTACCGGCCCATGCGGCCATAGCGCACCTGCTTTCCAAAGAGTTGAATCTGCCCATATGCCCGGAAGAGGCGGCGAGTTTTACCGGCGCAATCAACACCGTTACGCGCTTGATGTGCACGGCCGCGGAACGGGAAGACACAGCGAATGGGCCCGCTTCGCCGGCTGATCCTATAGTGAGCGGGTCAGCAGTTTTCGCCGGAGAGATTATTGTCGAAGTTGAAGATCTATCATACACATACAACCCAAATACACCCGGTGCCACGGAAGCCTTGCATGAAGTTAATTTGCAGGTCAGACGCGGCGAGGTGCTGGGCATAATGGGGCACAGCGGTTCGGGAAAATCCACCCTGGTGCAGCATTTGAATGGATTGATCAGGCCGCAAACGGGGTCGGTGCGCGTACTTGGCTTTAACACCCGGCTTAATAAGGAAATTCGCGAACTGCGCCGGATGGTCGGACTGGTTTTTCAATATCCCGAACATCAGCTGTTTGCCGACTCGGTCTTTGCCGATATCGCCTACGGCCCGAAACGTCTGGGTCTGAGTGAGGCGGAGGTGGAGCGTCGCGTCTATGCCGCGGCGGAGATCGTCGGATTTGATCCGGATATTCTGCAACGCTCGCCCTTCGAACTGTCCGGTGGCCAAAAACGCCGAGCCGCGATGGCCGGAGTGATTGCGATGGAACCAGAGGTGCTGATTTTAGACGAACCGGCGGCAGGTCTCGATCCGGCCGGCCGGGAGGAGATTCTCGGTTATGTCCGGGAATTGGCGCATAAGGGTCGGACGATAATTCTCGTCTCGCATAATATGGAAGATTTGGCGCGTTTTGCCGATCGACTTTTGGTTATGAAGGACGGCAGGTCGCTTTTTTTGGGAACGACGGATGAGGTTTTCAGTCGGGTCGATATCCTTGCGGCGGCGGGTCTTGAGAAACCGCGGACGGCGCAATTTATGGAGGCTCTGGCGGAGGAGCATCCCGACTGGCCGATTGGGACCAATGCCTATAGCGTTGAGGCGGCGGTGCGGATGATTCGACAGGCCGGAGTGCCGAAGCCGGCGGAGAGACGATCGGCGGTGACAAAGCCGCAGGTGGAGCGATGAATATTACACTGGGCAATTATTATCCGGCTGATTCTATTCTGCATCGCCTCGATCCGCGCGTGAAGTTACTAGCGGCTCTTACCGTGATGATCGTGATTTTCTTCCTGAATTCGCCTTTGACTCTGCTACTCTTCGCATTAGGTCTTATTGCGGGAATCGCGGCTTCGCGAGTGCCGTTTAAATTGGTTTTGCGCTCGGTGCGCCCGGTGATTTTCATCGCGACTTTCGCCTTTTTGATCAATATTTTTATGACGCCGGGAACCGAGCTATGGTCGCTCGGACCGTTGACGATTACGCAGCAGGGTCTGCTGGTCGGAATTAAGATGGCACTGCGTCTATTCTTCCTGATTATGACCACTACTCTCCTGATGACGCTGACCACGACGCCGCTGGAGATGGCGGACGCAATCGAGAGTCTATTGCGTCCCCTGGAGAAAATTCGCTTCCCCAGCCACGAACTGGCGATGATGATGTCGATAGCTCTGCGCTTTGTTCCGACTTTGGCGGACGAGACGGCCCGGATCATGAAGGCACAGTCCTCGCGCGGCGCCGATTTCGATACCGGCGGCCTGATTAAGAGGGCAAAGGGTTTGGTCACTGTGCTCGTGCCGTTATTCGTCAGTGCGTTTAAGCGTGCTGAAGAGCTGGCTCTGGCCATGGAGTCGCGCTGCTATCGGGGCGGTAGCGGGAGGACGAAGTTGCGCGAATTGAAGCTACGCCCGTCCGACCGCTGGGGCGGAGCGGTGCTTATACTGATCTGTGCGGCGCTGTTATTGATTGAGTATATGGTGCCGCTCGGTTGGTTCGGGTTGGCATAATGACTTTTACGACAGAAATGAATCCTTCGACGGAGCGACCGGTCGGGCGCTATTTTGCTCTGCTGACGGAGTTCGACGGTACGGATTTCGTCGGTTGGCAGGAGCAGTTGAATTTACGCAGTGTGCAGGGCACGTTGCGCCGGGCCATCAGTCGGCTGGCAAAAGAGCCGATTGTCCTGACGGGCTGCAGCCGAACCGACAGCGGTGTACACGCGGCGGGTCATGTGAGCAGCTTTTGCACCACGGTGGGTATCCCCACCGAAAAATGGCCGCCGGCGCTGAATTCGATTTTACCCGACGATATAAGCGTGATCGATGCGTTCTGCTTTGAGGAATATCCTTTTGATGCCCGGCGCGAAGCTATGGACAAGCAATATAGTTATCTCATATTGAATCGCCGCAATCCGTCGGCGCTACTGACCAGAAAATATTATTTCGAACCGCGGCCGCTGGACGTGGCGGCGATGAATCAGGCCGCGGCATCCTTCATCGGAAGACATGATTTCCGTGCTTTCATGGCTACGGGCAGTGAAATAAAGACAACAATCCGGACGATATATGAGCTTTGCGTCGAGCCGGATGTCGCGCAGCGGGATTGCTGGGTGATCCGCGTGCGCGGTGACGGCTTTTTGTACAACATGGTGCGCATTATCGCCGGAACTTTGGTCGAGGTTGGCCTGGGCAAGATCAGACCGGAGGAGGTCGCCGCGATGATTGTCGGTGGTGAACGCAAGGATGCCGGACTCACTCTCCCGGCCAAGGGCCTGCGGCTGGATTTTGTTACATATAAGCAAGGGCTGTTTGGCTACCGACCTTTGAGGGGGTATAATGAGCACGACCGAAAGGAACTCGAGGAGTATATATGAAAAAGAGCTGGAACCAGAGAACAAATATGACGATGTTGACCGATTTCTACGAGTTGACGATGTCACAGGGTTATTTTGATAGTGGTTTGAAAGACACACAGGCCTGCTATGACTTGTATTTTCGCCAGGTTCCCGAGGGGGGCGGCTTTGCCATCATGGCCGGTGTCGAACAGATGATGGACTATCTGGAGAACCTCTCCTTTACCGATGACGATGTCGACTATTTGCGTTCCACGGCCAACTTCAGCGAGGAGTTTCTGACTTATCTGCGGAATCTTAAGTTTGAGTGTGATGTCTGGGCCATTCCCGAGGGGACGCCCTTATTTCCCAACGAGCCGATCGTAAAGGTACGCGGTCCGATTATTCAGGCACAGATGATCGAGACGATGCTTCTATTGACTATTAACCATCAATCGCTGATTGCCACCAAGGCGAGTCGAATCGTCCGTGCCGGGCAGGGACGGGCGATTATGGAATTCGGCGCCCGCCGTGCGCAGGGGACGGATGCCTCCGTTCTGGGAGCCAGAGCTGCCTATATCGGCGGTGCTCATGGAACTTCCTGCACGATTTGCGGTGAACAGTTCGGTATTCCGCTCTCCGGAACAATGGCGCACAGCTTCGTCCAGGCTTTTCCGACCGAGTATGAGGCCTTTGTCGCCTACGCGAAGTCCTGGCCGGATCAGGCGGTCTTTCTGGTTGACACATACAATGTCCTTAACAGCGGTATACCGAATACAATTAGGGTCTCCCGTGAGATTCTCGAGCCGCGAGGCAAGCGCGTCAAGGGCATACGTATAGACAGCGGAGACCTAACCTGGTTGACCAAGGAGTCGCGGGCGATGCTCGATGCCGCCGGGATGGAAGATTGTCGGATTATAGTCAGCAATGCTCTGGATGAATATTTGATCAGCGACCTGATCAATCAGGGTGCGATCTTTGACTCCTGTGGGGTCGGGGAACGCCTGATTACCTCCCGATCCGAGCCGGTCTTCGGCGGTGTGTATAAGTTGGCCGGGATTGAGGTCGACGGTAGGATGGAGCCGAGGATGAAGGTCTCGGAGAACTTGGCTAAGATCACGACGCCGGGATCGAAGGAAGTGTGGCGCTTCTTCGATAATGAGACCGGCATGGCGATCGCCGATCTGATCACGCTGGACGACGAGGTAATCGATACAAGTGAGTCGTATGAACTCTTTGACCCGATCCACACCTGGAAGCGCAAGACGGTAACCAATTTTACGGCGCGTAAATTGCTACAGCCGATATTTGAGAAAGGGCGTTGCGTCTACCCGCGCTATAATGTCCAGGATATCCGCCGCTATTGTGCCGAACAACAGGAAACCCTGT
Organism: Clostridiaceae bacterium; assembly: GCA_012800655.1. Classification (GTDB taxonomy): domain Bacteria; phylum Bacillota; class Clostridia; order Saccharofermentanales; family Fastidiosipilaceae; genus JAAZIX01. The sequence goes on from JAAZIX010000082.1 coordinate 36,869, forward strand.
GGGATTCGGTAAAACGCTTCAACAATCCGCAAACCTATTACGTCGATTTATCACTCAAACTCTGGGAGATTCGTAATGCTTTACTACATCGATACGGAGTTCCTAATAATCAGTGAGGTAGAAAATGCCGCAAAAGAAAAAGTTTTATATCACCACGCCGATTTATTACGCCAGCGGACGCCCGCATATAGGGCACTCCTATACGACCGTGCTTGCTGATGCGCTGGCGCGTTGGCAACGCTACAAAGGGACGGACGTAATGTTCCTGACCGGTCTGGACGAGCACGGCGAGAAGGTTGAGGAAAAGGCCCGCCTCGCAGGTATGGAGCCGCAGGAATATGTCGATAAGATAAACGAGGATTATGTAGAGGTCTGGAAAAAGCTCGACATCAGCTATGATCGCTATATCCGTACCACCGACGCGGATCATATGCGGCGGGTACAGGCGATCTTCCAGCGTCTGGTCGACAGCGGCGATATATACCCCGGTTCATACGAGGGGCTGTACTGCACACCCTGTGAGGCCTACTGGCTTCCCTCCCAGCTTGACGAGGACGGTAACTGTCCGGACTGCCACCGCGAACTGCGGAGGATGAGCGAACCGAGTTATTTCTTCCGTCTCAGCAAATATCAAAAACCGCTGGAGGAACTATTTGCCCGCGAGGATCCCTTCCTCGTTCCGTCCGGCAGCGCCAGAGAAATGATCAATAATTTTCTCAAGCCCGGTCTGCAGGATTTGGCGGTTACCCGCTCGGCATTTGACTGGGGCGTAGTCGCGCCCAACGATCCTAGATTCGTCATTTATGTCTGGATCGACGCTCTGTTGAATTACATTACGGCGATGGGCTATCCCGATAAAATTGCCGATATGGAACGCTACTGGCCGGCCGATATTCAACTGGTCGGGCGTGAGATTGTACGCTTCCATACATTGATTTGGCCGGCTTTCCTGATGGCGCTGGATTTGCCGGTGCCGAAGAAGGTCTATGCCCACGGCTGGCTACTCTTCGATAATGTCAAAATGTCCAAATCGCTCGGCAACGTCGTTGATCCGCTGGTTCTGGCCGAGCGCTACGGCGTCGACAGCATTCGCTATTATCTGCTCAGCGAAATGGGCTTCGGTGCCGACGGGTCGTACACGAACTCGGATTTTCTACAGCGTATCAATACGGATTTAGTTAATAATCTGGGGAATTTACTCAGCCGGACGACGGCGATGATCAATAAATATTTTGACGGAGTGCTTCCGGATGTTTCAAATGCCGAGTGCGGTTCAGAGGAGAGCGAATGGGATTTAGATTTGCGCAATGTCGGCGAGGGTCTGTTCCATCAGGTGGATACGGCGATGGCCGAACCGCGCGCCGCCGCCGCACTGGATTATATATTCACCTTTGCCGCGCGTTGCAACAAATATATTGACTTGACCGAGCCATGGGTTCTCGGGCGCGATCCCGCTCGCAGAGACAGATTGGCCGTCGTGTTGCGCAATTTGGGTGACGGATTGCGGATTATTGCCGCGCTTTTGCAGGCTTTTCTGCCGCGGACGGCGGCGGTGATGGCGGAGGCTCTGGGACTGAGCGCCGCGCCGGAGCAACTGAGCTGGGAGCGGGTGCAACTCTGGGGAGTATGGCAGCCGGCAGAAAAAATTACCGGGGGCGTGCATTTGTTCAGTCGCCTGGATGTAGATGCGGAAATAGAGGCTTTGAATAAAATATACAGCGAGCAATAACTTTACGTACATTTTACAATCATTAGATATAATTTGTGAAGATGCCAGCTGATACAATGCGTTAAGGAGAAAGTTACGCATATATGTGGATAGATACCCATGCCCATCTGGACGGTGAGACATATGAAGATGATCTCGCGGCGGTGATTGAGCGCGCCGTGGAGGCAAAGTTACGCCACATCCTTAATATCGGTTGTACGCCGGAATCCGCGCGGGAGGTGATTGCCCAGGCGCAGGCAATTCCCGGGATCAGCACCGTGATCGGTATGCATCCGCACTATACCAATCAGTGGAATCCCGAGGCGGAGGCGCAGTATCGGGCGCTATTTGATGATAGGGAGCGCAATCGGATCGTCGCGGTGGGGGAGATCGGCCTGGACTTCCATTATGATTATTCGCCGCGGGAGCAGCAGAAAGAGGTCTTTATCGCGCAATTGAAGATGGCATACGAGTATGATCTGCCGGTAGTGATCCATAGCCGCGAGGCGCATGCCGAAACGCTGGAAATATTGACCGCGGCGCGGGTGGGCGGTTATTTGCGCACGGAGCGCACCGGAGTTTTCCACTGCTATTCGGGAAGCCCGGAATTTGCCCAACGCATTTTACCGCTGGGCTTCTACTTCGGCTTTGACGGACCGATAACCTTCAAAAATGCCCGCATGCCTGTCGCGGCGGCTGCGGCAATTCCCGCCGATCGCCTCATGATTGAAACGGATTGCCCGTATTTGACGCCGACGCCTTTCCGCGGAAAGCGCAATGAGCCGGCCTATTTGGCGTATATCGGTGCGAAGCTGGCCGAGATTCGCGGCATGACCGTCGCCGACTGCGCGGAGATGACAAGCCGGAACGCGCTGGAACTATTCGGCCCGTATCTGGAAACACGGCTCGCCGCCGTATCGGAGACGAAATGAGTATTGAACCTGTAGCCGTAGTCGATATCGGATCGAACAATATTCGTCTGTCCATATTCGATATATCGGATGGTCGAGCCACCGAGTTGATTTCCTCGAGAATTGCCGCCGGTCTGAATAACTCTATTATCAAGAACAGCCTGGACGGCGACGGAATTACTAGATTGCTGGAGACTCTGTATCATTTCAAGAGAATAGTGCAGTCCTTCCGCAATATCCGTGCCGTATATCCTTTCGCGACGGCATCGTTGCGCGACCTGACGAATCAGCCGGAGATTTTGCAACTGGTTCGCGAACGGATCGGCTGGGAGGTGGAGGTCCTCCCGGTCGCTGACGAGGCGCGCTATGCTTTTCTAGGCGCCACCCGGGGAGAAGTAGATACCGGGGTGTTGGCGGATATCGGCGGCGGAAGTACGGAAATTATACTGTTCAAAGATAATAAAATGACGCAGTGGTCGGGATTGAAATGCGGTTCTTTGAGCCTGTTCCGTGATTTTGTTACTCGTCTGTTGCCGAGTAAACAGGAATACAGCCACCTGCGCGCGGAATTGCGCCGTCGTTTGAAAGAGCTCAATATTAAGAGTGAGCCGCAACCGGTTCTCTGCGTGGTTGGCGGTACCGGTCGAGCTGTATTACAATTGTATAATGAAGCGGCTTTCGGTTCCGGCAGTCTGGATATTCTTGCCCGTGAAACACCGGATCCGGCCGAACGCACAATACCGGCCGAGATGTTGGGGCGACTGACAGCTTCGCTGATGAATATGGGCGAGCGGGCCGCGGCACGAACCATTCTACGGGTCAAGCCGGATCGAATTCATACCTTGATGCCGGGTATGATTTTACTTGAGAGTTTGGCAGAGCATTTCCGCGTTCCCAAATTGCTTATCAGTCCCACCGGAGTGCGTGAAGGGTATTTAATCGAACATTTATTGAGGAAAGAAAATGGAGACTAGCCCTGAATTACGAGATAGTGCGAGTGTAGACACACGGTATACCCAAAACCGCGAGTTGTCATGGTTGAGGTTCAATCGGAGGGTGCTTTGCGAGGCGGAAACGCCGACCACGCCCTTGCTTGAACGTCTGCGCTTCCTGTCAATAGTCTGTTCCAATTTGGACGAGTTTTTCATGATTCGGGTCGGAACTTTGCATGATATGGCTGGGGCGCAGGAGCCGATCATCGACAACAAATCCGGAATGACGCCGCAGCAGCAATTGAAAGCAATTATGCAGACCTGCGTCGATCTATACGTTGACATGGACCACACTTATGTGATGCTCATGAATGAGCTTTATAGTGCGGATGTGGTAGAACTGGAAGTTGACGACCTGACGGCCGCCGAGCAGAGCGAAGTGCGTAAGCTGTTCCGAAATTTGATTTTTCCGGTATTGTCGCCGCAAATAATAGACTGGTCGCATCCTTTCCCGCATCTGACCAATCTGGCGACCCACACCGTTTTCCGCCTGCGCCGTATAGAGCGCGATCCCTACGCCGACAATGAGGCGCCCCGCTTTTGGGGACAGGAGCCGTCGGTCCAGACCGACTCGATCGGAATCATCAGCATTCCCGAGATTTTGCCGACGATAATCAGTCTGACGCCCGACTGCCGTCGTTTCATCAGGACGGAGAAATTGGTTCTCGCTTATGCGGCGGAAATTTTCCTGCATTATAAGATCGAGGAAAGTCTTGTTATTCGGGTGACCCGCAACGGCGACGTCAGCCCGGATGATGATGATTATATAGAGGGGGATGACGATTTCCGTGACCTCATGAAGCGGATTCTCGATAAGCGCAAGCGTTTGGCCGCGGTGCGCCTGGAGGTCGACCGAACACCGTCGCCGTATCTGGGCAGCTTCCTGACCGCGCGACTGCAGTTGTCCGCCGATCGGGTCTTCGTTACCCGCTCACTGATGCGTCCCGCTCTGGCCGATGCGATCATCGATAAGGTGAGTGTGGCGATGCGTGCGGAGCATTCTTTCCCGCCGTTTACACCGCAAGAGGCAACCGCCGTGGATGCGGATCGCTCTATTATGGAACAACTGCGTGAACGCGACCTGATCCTGTCCTATCCCTACGAATCAATGGATCCGTTTATCCGTCTTTTGCGCGAAGCCGTAAGCGATCCGGATGTGCTCTCAATAAAAATCACCATCTACAGACTGGCTGCGGTTTCCAAGGTCGCCGAACAATTAGCCGCGGCGGCGGAACAAGGCAAGGAAGTAGTTGTGTTGCTGGAACTGCGAGCCCGCTTTGACGAGAAAAACAATATCGACTGGTCGTCGCGTCTGGAATCGGCCGGCTGCCGGGTTATATACGGCATGGACGGCTACAAAGTACACTCGAAGATTTGTCTGATTACGCGAATGAGTGACGGTCAGATAGAAACCTTCACGCAAATCGGCACCGGTAATTACAACGAAAAGACGGCGCGGCAGTATACGGACTTCTCTTTCATGACTTCCCGACAGGATATCGGTCGCGACGGCGTGGCCTTTTTCAACAATATGCTGATCGGCAATCTCGAAGGTCAATATGAACGCCTTCTGGTTGCGCCCCTGTCGTTGCAGGAAGGGCTGGGACGCCTGATTCGCCGTGAGATAGAGCGTGCCGAGCGCGGTGAAACCGCTCTGATCCGCCTGAAATTGAACTCGATTTCCGATCGACGCATGCTTGACCTGCTACAGGAGGCATCGGCCGCCGGAGTAAAAGTCGATCTGATGGTTCGCGGTATATGCTGTATCCTGCCCGGGATTGAAGGTTTGACCAAGAATATTCGGATCCAGTCTATTGTCGGCCGTTTCCTCGAGCATCATCGCGTGTATTGTTTCGGCGCCGGCGAGGACAGTGATATATACATATCCTCGGCCGACTGGATGACGCGCAATATCCGCCGCCGGGTGGAAATCGCCTGCCCGATTGACGACCCGGAGATCCGCAAATTCCTGCTGGAGTTTATGTCCGTCTGCTTTGCCGATAATATTAAGGGACGCCGCATGCTACCGGACGGCAGTCTGACCGAGATGACCCCGGAAGAAGTGGATCGGGAGCGGTTGCCGCCCGCGGCTATTGCCGTCGCACAGGGCGAGTTACCGGCACAGCAGTGGTTCATGCGGACCGCTATCGCCGACGCCGAAGCGAAGGCAAAGGAACTCAAGGCGGAAAGAGCGGATGAGCTGGATCGTCGCGCTGCCGCACGTTTGGCTCACACACGGAGGA
>JAAZIX010000083.1 GCA_012800655.1 Clostridiaceae bacterium
AAATAGCTTTCCAGCATAGCCTTATAGGAAATCGTGTATTTATACTCGTGCCGCCAGCCCGGGGCAAGTCGCGGCGCAGTCTCCTCAGAAGCACGCATATGATTTATCAGCTTACCAATCATGATCCAAAAGGTTTTCCCGCAACCAACTCTCGCTCAGACCGAAATATTCGCGGAACAGTCCGATACAGTGTTTGCGGCGTCCCATCAACACTCCGTGCATACTTTCCGTCTGAGCTTCCCAGGCGGCCATATTTTTAGGCAATCCCCAACGTTCAATCTGCCGCGGCATTTCGCTGATGATCTCCGCCTTAGCCTGCTGAAACAGCGTCTCCAGACGTTCCGGTCGTAACGCCGTATTGAACAACTCGACAAAGCGGCGGAGAAAGTCCGCACGGAACGACTTATTCCTCATCAGTCCCCGCATCATAGAGGTATCAAAAATGCTTCCCGATCCGTGTCCGTTCGGACTAAGCAAATTCGCCAACAGATTGTAGTGCGCGGTCGACGGAAATAGAGCCCAGTCCAAATCAAATAGCATCATTCTGTATTTGCTGCCCTCCGTCCGCTCGCGCCAGAACTTCTTATTCCCGCTGTCGAAATTGCCCGTAAAAATTATGCTGATCATCCAGTCAATCAGGCTTATATGGTCCATCCGTGCGATGACTGCTGCATAATGTGTATCATCAGCCAAATCATGCGCTCTTATATATTGAGTCAGGTCATTATAGTCTTCCGCACTTCCCACCAGAATAGTTCGGTTACCTTTGAGTATATCGACATTATCCGGATCAGCTCCGTGATGCGCGGCGACATAATGGCGATCCAGATTCTCCCTCACCTCGTACAGACCCATATATTCGCCGTTGAGATATACCACGCAAAATGAGATATCCATATAGTCGCAATTAATATAGCCGCGCAAAATCCGCGTCAATAGTCCATCACGCAACTTACTGTACTTCCAGTCTTGCCCTGACTGCCGTAAAATCAGACGGTTGAAAGTATCCACTTCATTGTGAGGATTATCGGAAAAAAAAGGATAGGTGACATATTCGTCGCCATAAAAGGGACGTAAATTCAATTCCAGCTGTTTCTGGATCTCCTTGCGACTGAAAGAACCGTGCAGACTGGCCCCGGCCAGAAAACTCGTCGCCCGCTTCCCATCCACCGTATAATACTCGCACTGAATAGGATGTTCGATATACTGCTCAAACTGTGTCCACATGCCGTTGGGACCGTACATATTGTCCGCATCTGTCGAGAGCGCCATAATCGGCAAGTCATGACGCGGCTCTTTAAGAAGAGTTCGCGCCACCGTCTCACTCGACAGTGCTTCGGGATGGACGCTGATTGCCCGCACCGCCACACTTCGATCCACGGTCAGCGGTTCGCTATAAAGCAGCGAGTCCGCCGTAGGTTGTGATCCGTCGATCGTATAGCGGATCTCCGGCACGGTTCCATCCGCTGTTCTGTAGCCGGGATCACGCTGATCAAGCGTTATCTCCACCGTCACCTGATCCAAAAAATAGATATTGTCGGAAATCTGTTCGGTACCGCCAACCGTCTGCTTGACGGAAATTACCGGGCGCCACAGAGCCGGTCGAAGCAGTTTCTCCGGATCATTGGCTTGACCGGGGCTGGTTTGGAGCCACACTCCTTCCCTACCGTCTACGGTACGGCCGACGGTTACTTTGTTTCGCAATTTACCCGTATTCAGGCTGTCGACGGCATCCCATTCCGGCAGGATATCTTTGGTGAAGGACGGCGGTTCATCCGCCAAATCGCGTATCAGATAAATAGTCTCGCCGCGTGCGGCAATTCCGAAATTCTCCGGGAAAACTACCAGATACCCCTCAGCAGGAATGACCTTACCGGCGAGCGACTCTCGATAGATTTTATTGCGGTTGTCCGTCAGATAGAATCCGTCCAGCAGGAATTCCCGATCAGTCGGATTATACAGTTCAATCCAATCGCGCTTTGTGTTCGGCGCTCTACGAGCGTACTCACCATCCAAACCGCTGATTTCACTCAAACGCGGCAACGGCAATTGCAGTATAGCTGCCGTATCCGGCCGGGTCAGGCTGAAATACTCCGAATTCGGCCGCCCCGGGGTAGGCTGATAAAAATACACCTGATCGTTCGGCTGGTCCGATCGCCTTCCTCGGGAAATATCACGTGCCATATGCTCAATCGGATAACGCAACAATATCCTCCCGGTCGGATCACTGATAATAAGCTCCTCGTCTTTCGCACCCAGAGCAAAGGAAACTTCCAAATAGCGCCCCGTCTCCGGCGGCAAATTCGGTTCCACAGGTCGCGGCGCCTCCTCCCCTTCGGGATCTTCTTCATCGCTTTTTGCCCCTGTTAACCAAAGGAGGACATATTCGCCCGGCTCCACTTTCAATTCCGGAAATACATAGCGATTCAGATTCGATGCACGATCCGAAAAGCCGTATCCGGTCAGATCCACCGTTTCCGAGCCACTGTTGTACAGCTCGACCCAATCGCTGAAGCGACCATGCGGATCGGTAAAGCGCCGATTTCGGCTCATATACTCGTTAATTACCACTCCGCCCAACAGATCATCGTAAATCGCGGCGGCAGCCTCGGCGCTCGTCGCATAGAATTTCGCGGGTAGGCGGAAGTCGCCGGGATTCGGCGCACTGTAATAGACAAAAGCAGTCCCCGGATGCTGATCCGCATCGGCCGGGGCATCCGGCTCCGTGCCGCTGAAACGGGGATATATTCTCTGTTCGAGCAACCCCGCGACAGGCTCGGAGCTCAGACCCAATGATATATCCGCCGGCAAAGCCGGCAGTTCGAGTACGGCGGCAATTTGTGCCCGAGCTGTCACCAAAATTATTGTCTCGCCGTCGGCACTGAGCGCAAAATCGGCAACCAGACAACGGGCGCCGGACAGACGTTCAAATTCTTTAGTGGCTGCCTGAACCGCTTCCTCTTCACTGCGTCCGGCCGCTAAAATCAGCAGAACTTCACCCGCACCTAAAATGATACCTTCGGGAACTGTCCAGGCACGATCCTCGCGCAGATTGGGAATCAGGCGATACCCGGAGATATTGATCGGCTCGGATCCGGAATTGTACAGTTCAATCCAGTCCGGTGACAGATTTTCAACTCGCAAAACCGCCTGGTTTTTTGACATTACTTCAGTAATAAGCACCGGAGTGGCTTCGGGATCCAGATTGAGCCGATAATTTGCCAGCATCTGCTCACGGCGACCGGGCGACTTCGGATCTCCTTCTCCCGAAGGCTGAGTATCGGGCACCTCGGTCGAATCGGGCAAAACCTTAAAGCCGCTGTCCGCCCCGCGATCGGTAAAGATACCGTCGCAACCCTGAAGCAGCAACACAAAAACCAAAAACAGGCTCAGCAGAGCTCGTACGAAAAATCGGCGAAAGCTTCGCAGTACGCTAATTGAGATAATTTCTTTCCTCCTGCGACAACGCAAATTATCTAACCTCTTTTACGCCACTCTTCGGCCAAAATTCCGAAAAGCAGCAGATCATAATATTTTCCAGCCCGACAAATATGTTCACGCTGCCTGCCTTCAAGTTGAAAGCCCAATCGCTTAACCAGAGTCAGGGACGGAGTATTGTGCTCCATGACCCGGCACCAACAGCGATGCAGGCCAATATCTTCGAATAGGTATTCTAGCATAGATTGCAACGCTTCTGTAGCGAGACCTTTGCCCGCAAATTTTTTCTCCGTCAGCGCAAAGCCTATCTCGGTCTGGCGATTATCCGTATCGAAACCGTCTAAATTGAGCAGGAGCGCCAACTCCCCCGTAGCGAGCAGTTCGCACGAAAAGAGAAAATGCTCGGAGCCGTCCTGCCAGCCGCGCAGATGGTCAGCCAAGGATTCTGCATCCATGTAGAGTTGCGGGCGCGGCAGATACAAATCCATACGTTCGATGTCAGAAAACAGCGACAAAAGCTCGGGACTGTCGCTCTTCTTAAACGGACGTAACAGGAGTCGCTCGGAACGCAGGAGAAAGCTTTTGAAAATCTCAGTATCTATCATAAATCAGTCACGTAAGTTTTTGCGGTAAATCTGAGCCAGACCGTGTAGCATCAGCTCCGGCTCAAAAATGATCTCGCGCCGACAAAGCGGGTAAACCGCCTGCATCAGCCCGCCGGTACCGATCACCGTGACCGCCTCGACCGGGAAGCCCAGCTCCTCGGCTATTCGGTCGATAATGCCGTCCAGAGCCGCCGCATGGCCGTAGAGCGCCCCGGAACGCATACTGGCAATCGTATTGGTGCCGATCACCTGTTCCGGCGCTTCCAGACCGATATTTAAGGGCAATTGGGCGGCTCGAGCTGAGAGCGCATTTACCGACAGACGGAGGCCGGGAATAATCATGCCGCCTCGATAGAGACCATGCTCGTCTATAACCGAAGCCGTCGTGGCGGTTCCCATGTCAAATATAATTATCGGCAGCGGGTATTTGGCGATTGCCGCCACGGCATTAACAACGAGATCGCTGCCCAATTGCGCCGGATTGTCAATGCGGATATCCAGTCCGGTCTTTATGCCCGGACCGATCACCATCGGTAGGCAGTCGCAAACCATGTCAATGGCACGCGTAAAGACAGGCGTCAGTTGCGGCACAACCGAGGAGAGAATTGCCCCTTGGACCTGCCCCGGGTCATACTTATGCCGTCGCAGGTAGCTGTCGATCAGCATGCCGTACTCTTCCTCGGTATAATCCCGATCTGTGTGAAAGCGGCCGGAGCCGAGCACCGCGTCATCCTCCATGAGACCTATAACCACATGTGTATTGCCTACGTCGATAGCCAAAAGCATTTTATTTTCTCCTCTGCTGTAAATAGATCAATAAAGGGGTCGCCACACCGGCGGTAATTACCATCGCAACCACCGCTTCCATCAAGCCGTTTCCGGTTACGACACCCAAAACGACCTTAATTGCCAGATCCGGGGGGACATTATTCAGCGCCGCCAATTGCGACCCGAAAATCAGGTAAATCAATCCCATTACCAAAATAGTATTGGTCATGGATCCGATCAGACCGGCGGCAGTTAGAGTTATCAGCTGCAAAGCTACTTTAAGCCCCTTTCCGGCGGAAGCGCCGCGACGCTTTAGCCAGTATGTGTAAATACCGTAAACTAGAGCCGGGGTGATTCCGATCATAATTCGCGGCAGAAAAGCGATCAGTAGCGACCACAGGCTGCCCGTTTCGCTCCCGTACACTGGTATAAAAGGAGAAAAGGCGAAGGACAGCGCGCTGGGGCCGATCGTATTACGGATCAGGCTGGTCAGACCGAAGATAAAGCCGACCACGGCACCGCGCCGCCAACCCAACAAAATCGATGCCAGTATAACCGGAACATGGATAATCGTTGCCTTAATGAAAGGCAAATCGATGAACCCGATCGGCGTAAAGGATAAAAGTACAACGATGGCCGCAAAAAGCGCCAAAAGGATATTGTCACGCAGACGTTTATGCTCAGACATATTTACCTCCTGCTGCTGTTCCGTCTGAAGGATACAGCGCCCACTCGGCAACATTATATTTCAGGCGGCCGAGATAATGGTATAATTTTAACACATAATTTACGGTATAGAGGTGTGAAGCGTCATGAAAGCAAAGAAAGCTACCATAGTTATCGGAGTCAGCGGTAGCATTGCCGCCTATAAGACCTGTTCCCTGGTTTCAAAGCTGGTGAAGGAGGACTACGATGTTTACGTCGTAATGACCCCCGCCGCGACGAAGTTTGTTCATCCGGCCACATTTGAAGCCCTGACCGGACACAGTGTGCTGGTCGATGTCTTCGACCACAGCCGAGACGGACGCGACGGACGCGTCGAAATAGAACATATCGCCCTGGCCAAGCGCGCCGACGTTTTTCTGCTGGCACCCGGTTCCGCCAATACTATCGCCAAGCTCGCCCTCGGACTGGCCGACAATATGTTGACCGATTCCGCTTTGGCCATGTCCTGTCCCCGCCTGATAGCTCCGGGAATGAACACAATCATGTATCAACAAAACAATACGCAACGCAACCTCCGGACTTTGCGTCAGGATGGATGGAGAATCATCGAGCCGGGTTCGGGCTATCTGGCCTGCGGCGACATCGGTACGGGAAAGATGGCCGAACCGGAGCAGCTTTACACGGAGCTCATTTACTCCCTGACTAAGAAAGATCTGGCCGGACGCAAAGTGCTGGTCACGGCCGGCCCGACCCGAGAGGCGATCGACCCGGTTCGCTATATTACCAACCACTCGAGCGGTAAAATGGGACTCGCCGTCGCCTTTGCCGCCGCCTGTCGCGGCGCCGAAGTCACTCTGATTATGGGTCCATCCGCTCTGTATATTCCTCCCCATATGAAGCTCGTCTCCGTCACTACGGCCGCCGAGATGTTCTCCGCCTGCCAAGCCGAATATGCCGACCGCGATATCATTGTGATGGCCGCGGCGGTCGCCGACTTCACGCCGGCGCATACGGCCGAACAAAAGCTTAAGAAGCATGATACAGATCGACTCGAATTGTCGCTGGCTCCGACCCGGGATATCTTGCGGTGGCTGGGCGAACACCGCCGGCCGGGACAAATTCTCTGCGGATTCGCCATGGAGACGGAAAATCTTCTTGAAAATGCGCGGACGAAGTTGGAGTCAAAAAACTGCGACCTGATCGCCGCCAACAGCCTGACCGAGCCCGGTAGCGGCTTCGGGGTTGACACGAATCGCCTGACCATTCTGACCGACGGCGGGATAGAAACCCTTCCGCTGATGAGCAAGAACGAGGCGGCAAATCGCCTGTTGGATATCGCTGTCGACTTAACGCCGCGCGAATAATTTGCTATTATCTGTTCTGCTCGGGTGCGGCCGTGGCCTCACCCGATAAACGCACTCATAGCTCAGTAGGATAGAGCGGCCGCCTCCTAAGCGGCAGGTCAGAGGTTCGAATCCTCTTGGGTGCACCATACATATAATCGGGATAGGAGTTAAATCGTGAAACGTTTCCGTTGCCGCACATACTCACCCCAACTGAGCCGCCCGATCGGACTCGATGCTCGTATACCGGCGGCTTTGTCTTTCATTGTCGGGGCAATTGCCGCCTGGCTGAACTCTTTCTATTTTCTGGCGGCGCTGGTTCCCCTGTTGATTCTGGTCTTTGAGCGTGAGAGTTCAATGGTCAGGATGGCCGCGGCGCATGCCTTTATCAACGGACTCGTCCTCTCCGTTTTGTTGTTGAGCGGCGACCTTATTCACCGACAACTTTTCCGTACGGTTATGTCGAGCAATTTCCGTGACATTAATCTCAGCATATATGAGACGGCCATGACAGTGATCGTCGTGATCAGACAACTAATCGGCTGGCTCATGGCGGCACTGACCGCACTCCAACTCTGGCATATTTATTTCAATACGGTATGGCTCATGCCCCTAACTGGGCGACTGAGCGAACGACTTGCCGATATTATCGACCGCCGCTAGTCTCCGCTCATTCTGAGATTGCGCCGATCACGCCATTTTTTGTAACGCATCTTGATATATTTGGGATTCAGGCGCGTCAGCAAAGAAGGCCTATTGCGACCGCGTTCCACAACCGGCATGCCGTAACGTTGCGGATAATTATCAACGGCGAGCTGCCCTTCGACCCTATCCTGTCCGGCATCAGGCAACATATCGGGCTTCATAGAGATTTGCCGTTGCCAGGTCGTCTCCACTTCCGCGGCATAGCTCTCAAAGAGTTCTCTGAGATTTTCCTCGCCGATCTCATATTTTCGCAGTGAATGTATATGTTGACGCGCTATGGCCGTGCTCCCGCCCAGCATCTGCATAACGATGCTGAGTAGATTTGCCTCCGGAAAATCCGGATATTGCACTGCCAGGCGGCGCAGAGCAATCGTCGCTATGTCCTCGCTGCCGCTACGGATGCGTTCCACCGAATTGTTATAGCGCTCGATTGCGCGACGGCGAAATTCGCCGTTTGAAGTAAAAAGCAGCGGATCCCTGGGCGGCGCGCCGAATAAAATTCGCGTGTAACTCAGATCATCATCGTCTTCCGTTGGCAAGTCGGCGGAAGACTCCGCATTCTCCCCCGTTTCTTCTTCCGCCTCGTCCGCAATCGGCATGCCAATCATAAAATCTTCCGCTTTGAGCTCCGTCTCAACAGCACCGTCCGACTGCTCCCGCATCTCCGGACGTAAACTGCAGGACGGTACATACTCCTCCGGATCGAGAAGGTTAAAGCGTTTGGTTTCACGTTGCCAATTCATTGTCTAAGGTCTCCCCGCCCATTTTACCCGGTTTCGGCACTTTTTGCTGACTTCTCCGACCAAATAAAGTGAGCCCCAGACGGCGATCCAGCCGTCGGATCGGGAATTTTCCCGCCATGCCGTATCGATTGCCGAATCGACTTCCGCATGAATGTGTACCGGAACACGGCGGCGTCGCGGTAACTTAGTCATTTCGGTCTGAATGAATTCAGCCAGTCGTTCGGCAGGCAGAGCGCGCGGGCTCAAAGGCTCGGTACAAACAAAAGTATAATACTCCAAAGCCGGATCCGCCAGAGTTTCGCGGACGATATCCCGCCAAGGCTTATCCTCCAGAAAGCCCCAGAGAACCGTAAGACGCTTCCGGCCATCCGGCAGATGTTTCTGCAATGCGGCCAGAGAGGCGCGGAAGGCGGCGGAGCCCTGAGTATTGTGTGCACCGTCAGCTATGATCAACGGTTCCGGCATAACGGACGGTACTTCGCTGTCAACATCGCCACCAAGCGGAGGAGTCAGCATCTCGCAACGACAGGGCCAGAATGTCGTTCCCATTCCGGCGTCGATAACTTCCAAGCCCTCCACTGATTGTGTCAATTCGGGATATGCGATAAAGGCGGCCAGCACAGACAGTGCCGTGTTGCCGATCTGATATTGCCCGAGTAAAGGCGTGCGGAAAACATGTGTTCGCAATGCCTCAAGCCAAGCATCGGTTGCTCCTCTGCTAGATAGATAATCCTCAAGCCCGAGGGGAATGTTCGTAAAGCTGTAGCTTTGTCCTGCGAAATCGGCGGTATTGACTCGAAAACAAGTCGGATCGACAAAAAATATATCCGCTTTTTTAGCCGCGGCTTCGGTAAGCAGTTGATTATAGGCCGAGGCTCCTTCGGCTGCATCGACAGAAAAGACATGGCGCGGATCAAGAGCGATAACCGGAACCCCCGTACGGAAAATCCCCGCTTTCTCATGCGCGATCTCCGCCATGGTATAGCCCAAGCGCTCGCAATGATCGTAGCCCAGAGCCGTAATCACAACAACTTCCGGTTGTCTGATGATATTGGTTGAATCTAGGCGTCCGCCCAAGCCGGTTTCCAGAACAACATAGTCACAGGCATATTTATCGAACTGGAGAAAGGCGATGGTCGTCAAAACTTCGAACATCGTCGGACTGGCCTCCGCAGTCACTTCATTTTCGATCAGCGCACTCTTAACTTTTGCCAGGGCCGCATTGAAATCGTCCGGGCTTATTTCGCCGATTGAAGGCTCCCGACGCCAGCGCAACACTGCGTCCCGGCCGGAAAGAATGCGAATTCGCTCGCCGAACCTTTCCACAAAGGGAGAGGTATAGAGACCGACCCGAAAATTTGCCGCGGCCAGAATCGAAGTTAATGTCGCCGAGACGGAGCCCTTACCGTTGGTACCGGCGATGTGACAATACTTTAAATTATCCTGCGGGTTGCCGAGTGCAGTCAAAAGAACTTCCATCCGTTCCAGACCCAAACGGGTGCCGAATTGACTGAATTTATCGTAGGAAATGTCGTAGCCGGAGTAGGGACTGACCTCTTTCTGTTGATAATCTATATTTTCGCCCATCAGCGATCCGCCTTTTTTCCGACAAAGATTACTAATTTACTGAGAACATAGTTAGCCAGTATGACCAGGATCGCCACTATTATCTTTGCCGGGAAAGAAGCCATGCCCAACATGTCGACCAAGACATAGAGTCCGCCGTACTCAAAGAGCAAACTGCAACCCAGACGCGCCGCAAAAAACTTCAGGATCTCGGGAAGAATCGGACCCTTGCTACGGAAAACAAAGATCCGGTTCGTCACATAGGCAAAGAGGACGGCGGCAATAAAGGAAATTGTCTGCGGCAGAACCCAGGGAGCAAAGCAGACGATTTTGTTCGTGTTAAAAAGCTCATCGCTGAGTCGGAAAAACACCAGATTGACGATAGTCGTCAGCAGACCGAAAACCAGATACAGCGTAAAGTGCCAGGTCAGCGCGCTCAGCAAATAGTTGCCGAGAATTATGGCAACGGTCAACAAAGCAATAAAAATCACGGGTGACAGTTTGAGATCCGGAGCCAAATCGGTCACCAGGAAATGTGTGAAGATATAGCCACCGGCGGAAGCCAGCCAACGCAACCAGGCAAAACCGATCAATTCACGGTGCCGTTCGGCAGAAACGGGCATCTGCGAGGTGACAGGTAAATCTTCTTTGCCCGTATGTTGCGATTCAGCCGCTTTCAGTCGACGTACGGCATAAAAGAACAGGACTCCTCCGGCCAGGACGGTACCGAACAATGCTCCCGGCCAATAGAGAACCGGGTGCGGAGATTGAAGCAAAACTTCCGGCTTAAAGAGCAGACGTACCAATATGTCGCCCAGGCCGAGCAATATGGTAGCCAGAGCCGGAACGATGGTCTCGCGGATAATTTCCGGACCGAACAGTCCGGCACGCAAAATCTTGTCCTGCTGGGTGACGGAATTAATTTCCGATGCTTTCATCCTAGCGTCTCCGCCGTTTCCCGGGCCAACGGTTCTTTATAAAGGGCCAAAGCAACATCGTAAGTGAGGCGATGATCCCCAATATCAGAACAGCGATGATGACACGCAACCAGGTATAGGTCGCGCTGTCGCCGGCAATACCTTCAAGTCTGGAAGTGGTCTCCGTCGGCACATCCGTCTCGCTAATTGAGGGCTCCGTCTCACTCGTTGACGGGATCGTTTCACTTTCCGAGGGGTCCGTCTCGGTCGTTTCCTCCATAGTTTCACTCTCGGTAGTTTCGACATTGCGCTGGATAAACACCCATGTTCCGGTTTTGTCCGTCTCAAAGCTGACCGTATCCCCGGTAACGACAAGGAAAGGCTGCGCCATCATACTGCCGTCAGTGCCGCGGTACATAAGTTCCAGATCGGAGGCTTGCAGCTCGCTCAGGGCTATACTGTAACGGAGCGGCCGGGTCGGCTTCACTTCCGCACCGTTGAGCAGGAATCGCACCGAGTACGCCTCGGTAACGGCGCCGTGAATTTTGACTTCTTCGGCATCTACCACGAGGTTGGGGCGGGCCGTAAAGGCATCGCCCGGAACAACCGCAGTCACCCCATAATCGGAAGCTGTAAGGGTATATGACGGAGGTGCTGTCGGCGCCTCTGTAGGCGGTTCTGTCGGAGGCTCTGTCGGTGGCTCTGTCGGTGGTTCCGTAGGCGGCTCTGTCGGCGGCTCTGTCGGCGGTTCTGTCGGGGGCTCTGTCGGTGGCTCTGTCGGTGGCTCTGTCGGTGGCTGAGTTGGAGTTGGAGTCGGTGTCGGTGTAGGCGTTGGTGTGGGCGTCGGTGTCGGTTCGGCGGTGGTAGGCGCGGTTATATCGCTCTCCGAGATCACGACCGAATTCGGTCCATCCGTTTTAACCCATTGAATTTCTTCTTCTACGCCGTCTCTGTCAAAGGCCACGCCATCAGCTGGATCATTTTTATCGAATAGTACAAAAGGATAGGTTCCGGCTACAGACGGATACTTAATTACGGCTCTAAAGGTATATGTTCCATTTAAATTGGCTTCAGTTTTTTGCTCCGCCAGTACATGTAAGACTGTTCCAGTAACATTTATTTCTACTTTTACGTTGGGGTTGTCCGTATCAATCGTAATAATCTCCGTGGCGCTGGAAAAGTTGGCAGAGAATCTCAATGCTCCCAAAGATACGCTTTCCGGGTTGGCAAGTTGCACATATGCGTATATTTCCACGCTGAAGCTCTGGTTTGAATATGAATAGTCGGGGGCTTTGACAATCTTTATACCGAGATTAGCCTGATCACCCTGAGCGTAAACCACGTTCTGAAAGGGAATAAAACCATGTACGGCCATCAAAGCCGTCGTAAGCAACACGCACAAAAGAAACAGGAGTTTGCGCCTTCTGCGTCTCTGTTTATTCCCGGCAATTGCCGAACCAAAACTATTAGTCAACATTATCATCTCCTTTAGTATCGATGCTTTTCTCATCTCTTTGCCGGCGATAGTGCATGTAGACTACGCCGCCGAGAATCAGTATCAAGGCCGCTAATATAGCGAGCAATATGTAGCTTACAGTTGAAGCTGTTCTTTGTTTCTCTCCACTTGTGTCCGGAGTCCCCGTCAGCGAGCTTATCATATCGACAGTAGTCTGTCCTCCAGTAGCAGTCACAACAGTAACCTCCGTTGAGGTTGTAGTTGAGATTGTGGTTAAGGTTGTGGTTGAGGTTGTGGTTGAGGTTGTGGTTGAGGTTGAGGTTGTGGTTGAGGTCGAAATGTCCGATTCATAAGGCAAGGTTTCGATATCGGACGATGCACTTTCCGATGTACCGCTACTTGTAGACTCGGCAGAAGTTTCCGCACTTTCGGAGGAGCTGGAGAATGTAGTCGACGTTGAGGACGGGACTGTAGCGCGAACGGAGTATACATTTGCCCAGGTGGGCACTTCAGACCGTATGTCCAAGGCGGCCTCTCCGCGAAAGTCGGCGTGTGTGTAGTATATATTGCCTCCACCCTCGTTCAGCGCCATAAATTCCAAGCACAAAAGTACCGACTGGCCTGCCTTAATTATCGGGGCTGCTTCCCCTGCTCTATAAGTTATTTCAATCTCGCCTTCGCCCCGATGTTCCAATGTATGTTCAGTCGATCCGTTCAGCATAACAGCTCTCGGCTCGGCCAAACACCCCTCCGGAAAATGCAGAATTATACTGAATGAAGTTATATCTATCGGCGTACTTAAAACAAGATCAAGGGATAGGGTTTTTCCTTCATAAACAGATTTTTCACCCCTCAAATAAAGTGTACCAGGCGGTCCTTCCATGGCTAAAAGAAATGTCCCACCGGAAGCGAGGAGAAGGACAAGCAGTAGCGCCAACGCCATGTATGCTCCTTTCTTTCGCGAGAAAAACAAGTCAGCAAACATCAGGGGTTCTCCTTACTACGGCAACTCCGCAATCCTTAGCAGATGCTTCTTAATTATGATCCAATCCACGAGACTAATCTTTCCATCACGATTCACGTCGGCCGCTTCAAAGATTAACTTGTCCTCGATAGGATCAATAAACTTTATTCTCAAGAGGTGCTTCTTAACTATTATCCAATCCGTCAAAGTAATGTTTCCATCATTATTGACATCACCCAAACGATACTGCTTCGATGTAGGAGTCGGCATCGGTGTCGGCGTGGCCGTAGGATTTGTCGGCGCCGTTGAGGTCGATGTCGGCACAGCCGTGGGAAGCGGCGTCGGAGTCCTCGTAGGCTTGGGCGTAGGCTTCGGAGAAGGTGTCGGAGTCGGTGTGGGCGTAGGTGTCGGATAGGGGTGCGGCTTAGCCGGGCGACCCGGATATACCGGGATTTTAAAGTTTATATGACCCGAATGTGTATTGCTGTTTTTGTACGAAGTGTAGTATCGCGCAGCCTCGGTATCGGGAGCCTGGATATTCTGCATATACTGATGCCAGTAGGCCGGTCTCTTACCCCGCACATTAAACTTTTGAAAATACATCGTATCTTGACCGTAGCGTTCGATATAATTTTGGCGCAATATACGTGCACCGCCTGTAATGGCGCGTTCGTAGCTTGTCCAGGGAAATAGAAAATATTCCTTTTCCTCATCGGTCATACGTGAGCCGCCGTCACGGGCATAAATTGCAGCGTGCAGACGGACCAGCCCGGGCACATCGCTGGAACCGACACCGAGATTGTACAGATTATAGTACCGCTCCTCCGGTGCCGGAATCGGCACGGGCGGATCCAATTGCAAATTGGCCAGAGCCGCGGCCAGCGGTGCCGGTAATTCCTCACCCTCCGCCAACGTAGCCTGATATTTGGTTATTTCCTCCAGCTGCTCTTCGGCGGTCATAAATGAAAGGCTGGCGCTGGTCGGAAAAAGCGGAGGCCAGTTCGGATCTATATCACCGCGAGCCGAGTTTGACAGACTGTGCGGCCATACTCCGACCTCCTGGCGAATCCGTGAAGCAATCATATAAGCGCTTATATTTGTTTCGGTAGCCGCCTGCATGATATAGGGAGCCAAGGCGAGCAGGGCATTATTGGTTCGCATGATATATTCAACGCCCTGAAGTGTTTGGGCTCCGTTGAGAATACCGATATCTTCAAAACGAAAAATCTTCTCTTCGGTCAAAAAGTTGCGCGGGTCGATATAGTAGCGCACGGTTGCCTCACTTGCCGCCATCCAGTGCGGCGAATCGTAGACCTTGGTGTGCTTGACCAGATGATAATTGCCGTCTATGTATGAAACCAGGTTGCGGTTTTCCGGATTCAATTCATGGTACAGCACCGTATTCCAATCCGGAATTATGTCCACCCGCTCAAAAGTCCACGCCGGATAGCGGGCCTTGAGAATTGCCAGGGGTTGACGATAATCCTCCGGAAAACTCAACACATCTTCGCTGTATTCTTCTCCCTCAGCGACCGGAACGAGGTAGACGATCGGCAACAAATTGACATCAGCGAAGATATAGCCCGATTTGTTTTGGAAAGTTATGTTGTACCACTTGTCGCCGCGATCCCCGACCTGCTCGCCGGTCACCGTTGCCAAAACTGTGAAACGTTGTCCTTGAGTTGTATAGCCAAGAGTCGTTGAGGTGGTATTGGGCTCGGAACGAATCCGAAAATTCATGGTATCCGTGCGGCGAACTTCAATCGTTTCGCCTGCGGAAGCCAAAACCCCGTAAACGAGTTTTTCCTCAAAAGCGGCGGCATTGTTGACATAGGGGCTAACAGCAAACATCGCGGTCAAGAGCATAATGAATACACCTAAGGCCGCAATCCGACTCCTTTGGGCATTATTTAAACTGAATACAGATTTGGCTCTGTTTCGCATCCAATAAACTCCGTAACGGCGGCCCCACCCAAAAACACATCATTGGCAAAGCCGAGCGTTCATTTACAATATCTCTTTCCGCAGGTTATTATAACACGCAGGTTAAGTACATGAGATTACAAATCGATATCAAAACTAAGGATTGCGGACATAATATCGCGCAAATTCTGCGCCGCCGTGCCGGAATCTCCTCGCGGCTTCTCAAACGGCTGCGCTACGGCGGTATACTTCTGCTTAATGGGCGCCCGGCACGACTGATTGATCCCGTTCGCGCCGGTGATTTGCTGGAGTTCGGCTTCCCCGATGAGCCGGATATCGAATATTATCTTCCCTCGCCGCCCGAGACGCCCATTCTCTGGCAGGATGAGTGGCTGATGGTCTGTGCGAAGCCCTCAGGCCTGCTGACTCACCCGGACAGCGATCCGAGTCGTCCCGCTCTGACCCTGCTCTGGCCGGGGACCGATCTTCGCCCGGTATCACGCTTGGATCGCGACACCAGCGGCCTGGTCCTACTCGCCAAAAACGCCTATGCCCATTCCCGCCTCGCCGCCGTCATTCCTTCCATTCACCGCCTCTATCTGACCTTTGTCTACGGCGGTCCGGGCTCCGCCGAGGACAGCGGAGTAATTGATTTCCCCATAGCACGCCGCCCGGGTAGCCTCATTGAGCGGATGACGGATCCGGACGGCCAACCGGCGCGTACCGCCTGGCGACGACTGCGATCCTGGCGGACCGACTCCGGACCGAATGTCAGCGACGATATCGTGACTATGCTCGCCTGCCGACTTCTCAGCGGTCGCACCCATCAGATTCGTGTGCACTGTCGGGCGATCGGATGGCCGTTGGTCGGCGAGACACTCTATACTGACCGCAAATCGCGCCGCAACGCCTTGCAAAACATCGTCCCGCGTCAGGCTCTCCATGCCGCGGAGCTGAAATTCTTTCATCCCTTCACGGGTGAGCACATGGTAATCCGCGAGCCTTTGCCCGCGGATTTGCGAAATTTATATAACTTTTTGGAAGAAAATTATACCCGTCGCGACTGATTGATAAGGGTTTCGGCCAGAGCCAGAGCCTGCTTGTCGGCAATACGCCCGGAAAGCAGCCGCGCTACTTCGTGCACCCGTTCGTCCGACGATAATTCCCGCAACTCCGTAACAGTTCGCTCCCCCGCCCGGCGCTTTTCGACCAAAAAATGCGTGTCCGCCGCGGCGGCAATCGCCGCCGAGTGCGTAACGCAAATCACCTGCGTCCAACCGGCCAGGGTTTGCAATTTATTCGCAACCATATTCGCCGTGTGACCGCTGATTCCGGCATCAATTTCATCGAATATCAACAGAGGCAAACGATCGATCCGGGCGATTACCACCTTAATCGCCAGCATAATGCGCGCCGCCTCGCCGCCGGAAGCGATTTGCGCCAGGGGTTTGAGTTCCTCGCCGACATTGGCCGAAAACAGGAATTCGATCTCGTCCGTGCCTTCCTTGGTCGCCGCGGCGAAAGGGCGCTGTATCTGTTGAATCTCGAAACGTGCCCCCTTCATGCCGAGATCGGCCAACTCCTGACCGATTTCACGGCAAAGTCTCTGCCCGGCTGCGGATCTCGCCCGAGACAG
>JAAZIX010000084.1 GCA_012800655.1 Clostridiaceae bacterium
CATACTTTCGCCTCTGTATGATGGCAGGTTATACCGATGATAACGGAAATAAAGTACGAGGGGTAAATTTCTATGAGTGCCTGAACGGATATGGTCTAACGTGGGGATCTAACCTTTTCGTGTTTAGAGATATTCTTGAAGTAAATAAAGGTGAAGTGATTTCGGAAAAATGGAGCCATATCAAATATCAAGACCATGATAATTGGATGCGTGGCGAGCATAAACTCTATCACGATTTAGACGGCGTTACAGATAAGGACATTTCGAGATTTCTATATGAGGTGTATTTTGGAAAATTCGAATATTTATACGAAACGCTTGGATCGGATTTTAACGATGATTCAAATCTAAAGCGAACTCATCTGCATCTATATATGGACGATGGCACTGTGGTCGAATTGTGCTTAATCGAGGGCGGCTATGTAATGTATCGACATTTATGGGGATACGCCGTAAAAATACCCGGCGGAGCATTTGATACGCTATTTAACGCTTGTCAATAATTTGCTGACGTTTTCTCAACCATGTCTTGGATAAACTGCCGTATATCCATATAGTTTTCTTTTGTGCAGAACACGGCAGTGGTTTCGCCAAAGTCCGCATATAGAAGAATGGTTCCGGATCGATCCAGATACTTCGTTTTTCTTATTCGTCTCCAAAGTAACCGTCGCTTTACGCCTGCTCCCGCCAACATACCGGCTCCTGCGGCGGTGGGATTGCCTGTCAGTGCGCCTATCAGCGTCGTTGCGGTCGCCATTCCCCTAACCCGTTTTTTCTGTTTACTTTGGGTTTCGCATGTGATTCCTTCATTATCCAGCATATACTGCACGTCATAAGTACCTCGAAAAATGAACATCACCAGCAGGAAACCTAGTACAAGAGTGGCACCTACTATTGCCAAACCATACCAGGCCCTTATGATTAAAAGAACGATAATCAATATCCCAAACGGAATCCCCAGCGCAAGACCAAATTGATTTAGTATAACCCTATTCTTTAGAAGCGGAACCCGGATTGACCAACTCAATTTTTCCATGATACTTCACCCCTTCCGTAATATGAGAATTGTTAAAGTATTATTCCTCCTCGACGTCTTTTTAGGGTCGAGTGGATTCCTCTTCCTCCGAACGAGCAGCTTTGATGGCGGCAATTTCCGCCGAATAGTCGATTTGTTCGACCGGATTGACATATTTGTAATCGCGTTCCAAGCAGTCGGAAGCAAAGCGATCGGCAAAGAGTTTCAGCTGGTCATATATATCCGGCGAAGCGGTAAAATTAAACAGGCGACTGAACGGAGCACGGGCTATATGATACAGACATTGCAGGGCGGCCCGATCCATCCACATACCCGAAGCATCCATAATTGATTGTCTGTCGCGGAATCTAGAAGCGTAAATCGGCAGATTTTGCCCGCCGTCCGCCGCTCTTAAATCCGACTGCGGGTGCCAGACACAAGAACTGAAGGAAAACCAATATCGCTCCCCTTCCATATCGTCCGGCTCCGGTATAGGTGCAAAGCCGGCAATGTACAACAATCGCAGTTCCGTTACGTATAAAACATGCTCCGGCTGTGAATCGTTTTGACTTAGGTGCCAGAGCGCCCATACCGTCAGTGTGTAGATTTTTTTCGACTGAGTGAGATCCAGGGCAAGATCACGCAACAGGCGAGAGATATGCGCGGCACAGCTTTGACGAGTCAGATCGGAGGTAATACTGTTGAAGCTCTTAACTCTTTGGCCGCCCTCCAGGGTATAGTGGGCACCGTTTACCTGCAAATCGAGTTTGAGGATATTCCACGGCTGAGCCAGGGAAAAGAGCGGCGATTTGGGGTTGCGGGCCCGATAGGCGCGAGCTGAGATCAAACCGTGTTCTTTTGTGCATAGCGTTAGATATAAGTCCGATTCCCGTAAAGGATGGACGTCAATGACAATGCACTCTGTCTGAATCAAGCGGCGCGACATTTACCTCACCTGGCTAAACGTAGCCGAGTTCCTGCAGATCGCCGCGCTTATTGCGCCAACCCGGCTGAACTTTTACTTGTAAATCCAAATAAATCGGACATTCCAACATATCTTCACAACGTTGGCGTGCCAGCGAGCCGATTTTGCGAATCCGCTTTCCCTTCCGCCCGAGAATGATCGGACGATGCGACTCTCGATCACAAATTATGTCGCAACTGATTTTTGCACCGATACGTTTATCGGCGGAATCAAATCGCTCGGTGAATGCGCTCACCATCACATCCAGGCTGTGCGGCACTTCCTGGTCGAGCTCGGTCAGCAACACCTCACGCACCAATTCTCGCACCAGTTCCCTTTCCGTTTGGTCGGTGAAATAGTCATCCGGCAGGAGGCGGCGCCCCTCGGGCAACACCCGGATTATTTCCTCCAACAAAATGTCGAGTCCGTCGGAATGCAGAGCGGATATGGGAACGATCCCCGCCCAATCCGCCAGCTCGTTATAGGCGGCGATCAGCGGTAAAACAACCGTCTTCTCAACCAGATCAACCTTATTTAGAGCCAATATCAAAGGCTTTCCTTCTTCCTTGGCTAATTTAATCACGATCCTCTCAGCGGGAGGAACCGACTTCTGCCGACAGTCGGTCACCAGTAGCACGCAATCCGAGCGGACAATCGCTTCGTTCAGCTGCGTTTGCATCAGCTCCCCCAACATGTTTTCCGGGCGATGGATCCCCGGTGTATCGAGAAAGATAATCTGTGCCGTGGGCGTATTGTGGACATAACGGATTGTTCGGCGGGTTGTTTGCGCCTTATATGATGTAATGGCCAGTACCTGACCGGCCAGGGCATTAAGAATTGTTGATTTTCCGGCATTGGGTCGACCAATTAGACAGACACTGCCGCTCTTTATTTTTTTCTCGGTTTCGTTCTGATCCTGTTCGATGAAAGATACCTCCCAGGCGATTCGATGGGCTTTTAACGGAGCGGTTAAGCAGAACCTGCGCGCTTCCTCCTCACTCAGTTCACGTCCCAGTCCCAAATCATTAATGATCTCGGCCTGTAACCTCTCCATCATCTCGGTATCATGCAGGCTGATATGGTCGTACCCGAAAGTGTGCAATAGGCTGTGGATGAGGAGAAAACCTAACTCTCGCGTGAGGCTGTGTCCGTATTCCACAGCCTGTATTTTTGCCTGCTCCGGACAAATAAAAATCTCACCCAGCGTTATGCGGGAAATCTCGCTCTTGGCACTCGGCAGCCAGGGAGTTATGTCCTCGCAAAGGCGGCCCTCTTCCCATTGAAAAGCGGGAAATGTGATGACATCGGTAATCGCATTTACCTGACGATGTATAGCATTGATTTCGGCTATTCTTTCGGGCGTGACGACATATAGGTTGATTACATAATGCAGCCGGGGATCGGCGGTCGGCAAGGCGACATCCATCCCCGTATAGCGTAGAAAGGCCGTAAGAATGCAATCAGCCAAAATGCGAAAGTAGTCTACGTCGACGGGCTCAATCGGTAAATCTGTTTTTTCGGCTTCCTCCGGCCTAATTTCAACGTTTTTGGGCTGTGATGGCATCGTTTTGCGGGTACCTGATCCTTTCATGGAATTGACCGGCATAGACCTGAAGCATGGCTCGTATGATTACTTCGACTTCCTGATAAGACAAACCGGAGTCGATCAGCTGATCCTGATCGTTTTTATCTTTGATGATTTGCCGGATCAGCTGCTCGGCACGCTTGAGATCGCGAATACCGGTCGCCTTCATTGCCGCCTCAACCGAGTCTGCCAACATAACTATACCGGTTTCACGCGTGTGCGGTTTGTGTCCCGGATAACGGAAGGTTTCGATGCGCGGCTCGGGCAAACCGGCTTCACCGGCAATCTTTCTTGCCTTATTATAGAAATAAGTCTGTACCATATCCCCATGGTGAGTGACAATGAAGTCTTGTATTGCATCGGGTATTCTATTGCGGCGCGCTAAACGGATGCCGTCAGCCACATGTTTGATGATAATCGTTACGCTTTCCTCAGGGCTCAGCTCGTCATGCGGATTGCTACCCAACTGATTCTCGGTAAACATGTCCGGATTTTCCAGTTTTCCTATGTCATGGTAGAAAGCTCCGACGCGAGCCAAAAGCGCGTCGGCATTGATCGCATCGGCCGCTGCTTCGGCCAGATTAGCAGCCATTACCGAGTGCTGTGAAGTTCCTGGTGCTTCAATGAACAGTCGCTTTAATAAGGGTTGGCTGGGGTGTGAGAGCTCAATCAGGCGAATCGGCGAGAGTGCGTTAAAGGCAATCTGATACAGCGGATTGAAGCCGATCGCCGCAACGGCGCTCAGACCGCCGCTGAGAGCGGCAATACCCATTGAGGTCGCCACCTGGGACAGTGACTCCTTGGCTAAATAGCTGAATATTCCGGCTGCGACGCCGGGACCCATGGCGGTGACAAAAATCATCAGGGCAAAATTGTCCCGCTTAGTTATGCCCGCCGAGACCAGGGCCGCACAGATGCTACCGATCGTTCCCACAAAGAGCACTTTTGTATCTAGGCCGGTCAAAGTCAGGAAAAACAGATTGAGCAGAGTAGTCAAGACAATCGAGCTAGTGAAATCACAGTAAATGGCGATGATGATAGCGGCAAAGAATATCGGTATCGCCAGGGGCAGAAGCGGCGCTATCCAAAGGGCAATCAAAAACGGAATCAGCAAGGCCGTAATGATAATCATTTTACGTCGCCAATCGGCCCAAATATCCCGCTGGCTGCGCAAATAGAAGACGGCGAGGATCAGCAAAATAACAAACCAAGCCGATAATGTGAGCAGATAGCGCCAGTCTATTGAGTCGGTAGCCAGAAGATTGTATTTTTCAAGTAATTGATATTGCGCCGGGGTGATTCGATCGCCGATATGAACGATTTTATCGCCTTTCTCAATCATAACCGGGGCAGATAATACCTCCTGTCGAGCCTGCTCGCGCAATGATTCGGTAGCCAGCTCATCAAATTCCACATTCGGGTCCAATAACTGAGTTAATACCGAGGCGGCAATCTTAAGGTCTTTACTGAACAAACCGTTCTGCGTATCAAAAACCCGCAGTGCCGTCTCGATGCCGTCACCGAGCGAAGCGGTATCACGCGGTTCCTCCATCAATGACTCGGCTATATTCAGGATGCGATCGCTGATATAGTCATACGTTCCCGGATCAACTTCGAGATATTTTCCGGCAACCTCCACTGATAAATTGATATTAAGTTCGCGCAAAAGTGTCGGTTGCAGAGCGGCGATCGCACTGTTTAATTGATCTTCATTCGGCGACCAGCCGCGGTTCTTCTCTTCGGAATCCTTGTTCATCAAGGCACGCAGACCGTCACGCTCGTATTCGACGATAGACAAAAAATGACGAGTCCGACGCAAGGACTGTTCGGACAACTTATCCGAACGTCGCATCACGTCTTTTACCATCGCGGCTCTTATCTCCGCTTCATGTTGTGTTCGCACTTGATCTATTGCCGCATGCGGCGCAGAAATATCATAGTTACTAACTTGGCCCACATTCAGGTCATAGCGCAAAGGCATGGTGCGAATGAAGACCAGACCGACGCATAGAGCGCTGAACAAAAGAACCAGAGAGAACCACAATAAACCGACGAAAAATCGTCGGCCGAAGCTACGTGATCCGGGTGGAGACTGCTGCCCGGAAAAACCGTCTCTCAGGTCAAGGCTGTCTGTTTCTCTACTGATTTTTTTTCGTTTCGACACTTTCATAGCTCTCATAGGCGGCGACAATCCGCTGTACCAAAGGATTGCGCACCACATCCTTCTCCTTCAGATCAACAAAACTCAGACCCGGCACTCGATGCAGAACCTTGCGGGCATGAATCAGCCCGCAACGGCGACCTGGCGGCAAATCAATCTGAGTAATGTCACCCGTGACCACCGCCCGACTGTTTTCACCCAAACGGGTAAGAAACATCTTCATCTGTTCGGGGGTTGTGTTTTGGGCTTCATCCAAAATTATCCAAGCATTACTCAAGGTCCGTCCGCGCATATATGCCAGGGGCGAGGCCTCAATTATACCTCGTTCCAGATTGCGCAGGTAAATCTCCAAACCCATCAACTCCTGCAGCGAATCGTACAGAGGACGCATATATGGGTCGATCTTACTCTGCAAATCTCCCGGTAAAAAGCCGAGATTTTCACCTGCTTCGACTGCCGGGCGAGTCAAAATAATCCGCTCGACCTCACGATTCCGGAAAGCGTTAACTGCCATAGCCACAGCAAGATAGGTCTTTCCCGTGCCTGCCGGACCGGTTGCAAACGTAATAAGACTCCGTCTCATCGCATTGACATATTCCAATTGACCCGGTGTGCGCGGTATAACCTGGCGCCCCTTGGCCGTGACACAGATACTGTTCTGTTTGAGAGCCTCATAAGGTACGGCGGAAAGAGATTCGGAATTCTGACTTAACCAAACTACTAGATGATCATTAAGATCCTGACCCTTATTGATCATGTCTATAATCCGATTGATAACCTCTTGCGCCTGTTCAATCTGATCCTGCTGACTTGCTCTAATGATCAAACCGTCCTCAAAAGGCTTAATCTCCACACCCAGCGCATCCTCAATTATTGCCAGGCGGCGATTCAAGCTGCCGCACAACTCCGGCAAAACCCTGTGATCAACGATATTTATGACCTGTTCCCTTATTTCAGTATCCTCCTAATCTTCCGGTTGCAGCGACAGTTGACCGATCCTATAGGCTGGGCTGTCCTCTGGGAGAGCCGGAATCTGCACTTTTTCGCTGGTGACTTCGCTCATTGTAACGCGATATTCACTGAGAGATGAGCGGATCGACCGTAAAAAATCCATTGCATTGCGGAAATCCTGCTCACCAGAGATGACCTTTATGACCACGGTCTGTGCTGTATCTACGGAAGCGCCACTGAGGATATTATGGCCGTTCACCATAATGGCCGGATTGGCGGTCGTTCCGGTTTTACGGATTTCGGTCATACCGACTACTCGCTGGTCATTAATCGAAATTGCCTGCGCATTGTTGCTTCTAAATTCATTGACAATACGATGCAGATAGTCCTCCGGCAGAATCGCTCCCGGCTGAAGACTGAGTGTCAAAATCCCGCCCGGGCCCTCGACTGGCAATAGACCGGCAAAAATGCGGCACTGCTGCAACTTTCCCTCTAACAATTGTAGGCTGATACTGTCTGAGCTAGATCTCTCATCGATATTGCGAATGGCATCATTTAGACGATTATTTTCGTCAACCAGTTCGCGGTTCCTACGCATTAGAGTCTCATACTGTGCGATCAGCTCCTCTTTTTCAATATTTTGTAGAGCCAAGCGCTCCTGGTGACTTCCGGTACTTTTGATCTGCAGAGCCAGAATAATTCCCAGAAGCAAACAAACAATCATGTAAGCCATCGACGTTCCCGCCCGTTTTACCTTCTTCACGATTCTGCCTCCTATTCTTCAGACGCCGCAATCGGGGTCAAAAGCTTAATATTGCGTTCAATTATACCGAAATCTTCCAAACCTTTAATCTTCACCGCGTCTTTTACCGCAAAATCCAATATGATTCCGTGCGCGACACGACGCTTAAACCAGTCATCCTCCACGAAAATTCTCTGAATTTCCTCGGGGTCTCCAATCACGGAAAGAATAAATGGAGCCGATTTTTGTTTATTGTTAACCTGCACGCTCGGACCGTTGCAACGGATATTACTGCTGTGCACTACCCGCTCCCCATTGAGCGCCACCGCTCTCACCTCAGCACGCCGCATCAGTTCCAGCGCCCATAGCAGATCACTGTCATGGATGATCTTTAGCTGCTCACCCGGAGCATATGTCGCATCTTCCGCATCTCTCAACGTCAGCTCAAGACCTGCTCCGGCCATATCGGTCAGGCCGCACATTTGACGGGCAAATGCCAGCATATTTGAGATAGATTCATATTCGGAGCGGTAGGCTCCCATATATGAAACCGACTCAATCAGCAGATCGTCATGCTCCCTATGTAATCGGCGGTTTTTCGCCAGCAACTCTTCTTCCCGTACTTTTTCTTTGTTGTACTCGTCTATGTAATACTGATTCGTCTGAACATCGGCGGCAGTACGTCGGGCTGTTACGGAAAGAAACTGCACGGCAATAATTGCACCGGCCAAAATAAAAATGATGAACAGGCTGACCAACGTAGCTGTGCTACGGGGGCGCGCTACATCTGTTTTCGACGATCTTGTATCGCCTGCTCCGCCGGTCAAAATCCAGCGTAATAATTGACATCGCTCCTTGCCGGTGAGTTTTTCATTATCAACATCGAATTCCGACATGTTTTGCCTCCCCTCCTTTTCCCCGTTATTCCAGATACTTGAGTAAATTTGAAAAGTCGTCCGGCAACTCGACACTCAAATCAAGCTCCGCTCCGGTGTGCGGATGGATAAAGATCAGACGTGCGGCATGCAGAGCCTGACCGGACAGGGCCGGCAAAGTGACCTTGTCGCCCGAGGCTCGCCGGGATAAGCCATAGCGACGATCACCAAAAATCGGATATCCGATGTAGGCCATATGAACACGAATTTGGTGGGTACGCCCGGTCAGCAATTCTGCCTGTACCAGACTATAGTTCTCATACCGCCTTATTATACTGTAATAAGTTATCGCACGGCGCCCGCCGGCGGATACTTCCCAACGCAGGGGGTTATCCGACGACCGCATCAGGGGGGCGTCAACGGTCCCGGAATCCTCCTCCGGCACTCCGACTAACAGAGCGGCATAGATTCGTTTAATTTTTTGACCCGCCAGAGCCTCCGCTAAACGTTGATGCGTTTCATCATCTTTCGCAACAATAATCAGACCCGTTGTATCCATGTCCAAGCGATGAACTATCCCCCGTCTTGCGTGGCCGTTACAGGCGGAAAGTCCGTCCACACCGTAGCGATGCAGCAGTACGTTTACAAGCGTGTCCCGATTGTGCCCGGCGGAAGGGTGAGTCGGCATCCCGCGCGGTTTATTGACTACCAGCAAGTAGCGATCTTCAAAAACAATATCTAAGTCGTCCTCAACAGGCTCCGGCTCGGTAGCGTAGGCGTCGATCGGCAGTGACAGTTCCACCTCGCGCTCGACGGTAAAGGAGATTCCCGGTTTCAACAGAGCGGATCCGTCGGCATCTTTCACCAGCCCCTGGCGAAGCAGTTTCTGCACCTGGGAGCGGGAAAGTTCTCTTCCCGCCTCCGCAAGCGCCTCCTGCAAAGCCAAATCCAAGCGCTCCTCCGGCGGCACCGTTAGGCTGAAAACTTGAAGATCATCACATCGCATAGCAGGTCTAAATTATTTTCGGCGGCGTTCTGTACTTACGTTCACGACGCAATTCCACTAGTAAAACAAATATCAGCACCGCACCGCCGCAGGTTATAAAGGCATCGGCCAGATTAAAGACGGGAAACGACCAAGACCCGAAGCGCAATTCGACAAAATCTACCACGCCGCCGCGAGCAAAGCGGTCAATCAAGTTGCCTAGTGCACCGGCGGCTATGAAGCTCAGACAGGCACGAACCCTTTTCGAGCGAAAATTGATAATGGCGATTACAATTACGGCAAGAGCCACAATCGAAATAATTTTCAGCACTGTCGGTCCCCAAATCGGATCACTGAGCATACTGAAAGCTGCACCTCTGTTCATTACCAAAGTAAAGTTGACAAAATTACCGATAATCGGCACCCGCGTCGACCAGGCAAAATTTTGGATCATCAGATACTTCACCAACTGATCCAGCGCTGCACCGACTAAAATTATCATTCCCCAGACCATACCCACATATCCTCTATTACATTCAAAATATTTTCTGCTCTGGCAGAGCCTCGGCCGCGCATTCTCATTCCCAGCGCAAGGCAATTTCGAACTTCACCAATCGGCAAGCATGGTGTTACTTCCAAAGCTTTTGTTAATATTCCTATGTAAGCACGACGCAGGTTCTCTCCGCCGCTCTGATCGGCATTGATTACCGTCCTCATGAATTTACCCCGCCAATCCGCAAGTGGATATATATGCGTCTCACGCTGATCGGGAAAGCTTTGCGGATATAAGGCAAAGGCCGTCCGTTCCCATTCTAATCCGCCCCCGACAATCCAATCGCCGTCAGGACAATTATCCACAAAAGCAAGTGTTAATGCAATGTCATAATCTCCCTGTTCCAGAACACGATAATAATCTTCCGCTACCGGCATTTCGATCTGCACGGGAATCCCCGCATCCTCCAAACTTGAGACTATCCTCCCTATCAGGAGGGTATGCCAATCCGAATCATTCGGCGTGGGGATTATTGTTAAGCCGGCAGTCTGCGGCGCAATTGTATTTATCGTCGTTCCGTTACTTATTCCCCCTGCCGTGTACACTTTCTCCGAGAACCAGAACGGTAAAAAATCCCGTTTAACCGGAAGGGGATTTGGAAATATACCGTAATCACTTAACCACTCCGCCCGGTCTATTTCCTCGGCAATAATGCGGCGGCAAAACTCATACAATGCCTGATCGGCCAGAGCAGCGCTCCCCTCTTGCCTACCGAGCGCCGCACCGTTTCCGCGTCCGGCCAGTTCTGCACCGCGGTTTAACAGAAAAACCGCATGACAGTACGTATCGGCGGGAATTTTACTCAGCGAAGCGCGTCGCCAATATTGTTCCGCCACATTACCGTACAGATATACCAAATCAACCATATCCGCATCCAAGGCGCGCATAGCCAGTGTCTGATCGGCGATCATCACAACATGAATTTCCTCTATTTCCGGCTCGGAGACGAAGACCGAATGATTGCGTCGCAGATTTAAAGCTATGCCGGGTTCCCAATTTTCAATTCTCCAGATACCCGAAGTGGGGATTTCCTCCGTCGAATTATCCGCGGCACGATTCGCCGGCAATACCGGGAATATCAGCCTCGACATAATATACGGATCCGCTTCTTTGAGTCTGAGCCGCACGCCCGAGTTCTCGTCCCCGTTAACCGAGTCGATATTACTTAGACCGTAGTCGTCCCGGTCCTCGCGCTTTAAGATGGTTTGTAGCGAGACGACAACATCTTCGACCGTTATGGGACTTCCGTCGCTGAATTCCGCGCCGGGCTTTAGGCGCAAGCTTATTTCCCGCCCACCAATCGTAAAAGAATATGAAGCGACCAGGTCTGGAACAGCCTCACCGGAGGCATTATTTACGAATAAGGAGCGCCACAACAGAGGCGCCAGAATATTCAGCCCGGACGTATTATTTATTAGGGGATTGAGACTGGTGAGAATTTCGGTTCGCAATCTTAGGGGTGCGGAAACGAGCCCGGAAGAAAGCTCTGACTCCTTGAGTCGCGGTGTAGGAGAAGGGGTCGGGAGAAACGGCGTCGTACTCTCGCTTGAGACGCTCGGATCAGCTTCCGCTTTAGTGGAACATCCGACTGCGAGAAATGCGGAAGAAAACGCCAACAACAGGCAAATAATAGACAACAGGACACCGGTTGACGTCATGTTCAGCGCGGTGTCCTGTCGGCGATTTCTACTTAATTGTTTCGGATACCCTGGTCTCACGAATCAGATTAACCTTGATCGAACCCGGATATTTCAGCTCTTCGTTGATCTTCACGCCGATATTGTGCGCCGTCAGCTGCATGTCTTCATCCCTGATATCCTCGGGACGAACCATGACCCGCACCTCACGCCCGGCCTGAATGGCAAAAGCCTTTTCGACTCCCGGGAATGAATTGGCGATCTCTTCCAGCTGCCTAATCCTCTTTATGTAGGTCTCGACATTCTCGCGTCGGGCACCCGGGCGAGCGGCAGAGAGAGCATCGGCGGCGGCAACCAGAATAGCGGTCGGCGAGATCGGATCTTTGTCGCCGTGATGCGACTCGATGGCACTGATGACTTCTTCATCCTCGTTGTATTTGCGAGCAATCTCCGCACCGATCTCAACATGCGAGCCGTCCACTTCAAAGTCTATGGCCTTGCCGATATCATGCAACAGTCCCGAGCGACGCGCAGCGGACTGATCCAGATTCAGCTCGGCGGCCATCATCCCTGTCAGCCAGGCAACCTCTACCGAATGGTTAAGAACATTCTGGCCGTAACTCGTGCGATATTTCAGGCGCCCAAGCAGACGGATCAGCTCCGGATGCAAACCTATCAGACCGACTTCAAGTACCGCTTCTTCGCCGGCCTGCCTGATAGTCGCTTCGACTTCCTTCCTGGCGCGCTCGACCATATCCTCTATGCGTGCCGGATGGATTCGTCCGTCGACGACCAGTTTCTCCAACGTTAGGCGGGCAATTTCACGACGTACCGGGTCAAAACTGGAAAGGATAACCGCCTCCGGGGTGTCATCAATGATGACATCCACTCCGGTGATGGTCTCGATTGCGCGGATATTCCGACCTTCACGACCGATAATCCGCCCCTTCATTTCATCGCTGGGTAGTATTACCACCGAGACCGTGGTTTCAGAGACATAATCTGCCGAATAGCGCTGAATCGCCGTACAAACAATGTCGCGCGCCCTCATCTCCGCTTCAGCCTGCGCGGTTTCCTCCATATTGCGGAAACGCAAAGCCAACTCATGACGATATCTCTCCTCGGCGGCGGCGAGAACTTCCTCTCTCGCCTCTTCGACCGTAAATGAAGCGACTTCCTCCAGGGCATGCAGGCGGGTCTCTTCCATATTGGCGATCTGCTCATCCAACTCGGCGCTACGGCGATCAAAATCGACGAATTGCTCGTCCAACTCCGTCCGCCGTTGATCCAAAGCAGCCGATTCATCATGCAACGAACCCTCGTACTCCTTGAGCCGGTCGAGTTCAGCCGCCAATTCTTCTTCAATCTCTTCACTGCGTCGCTCAAGTGCCTTTTTCTGGTCACTTAAACTCTGGTTCTGGCGTTCCAGACCGGCCTCACGCTGTTCGAGTTTCACCCTTTCGCGTTGCAACTCAACTTTTCGTGCCCGGACTTCTCTGCCCAGAGTCAGCTTCGCATTGTGTATCTCTTCTTTCGCCTGCAGTAGGAGTTCTCTTTTTAAGCTCTCGGACTCCCTCTGTGCTTCACTGAAATGTCTCTTGGCCTCATCACTCGCGGCCGCAATTTTTTTCTCAAGCTCTTTTTGAGCCTTGCTTAGCTGTAAACGATAGAAGAGGTGTATGACCAAACCGCCGACGATTGCGCTGACGGCGGCGACAACCATAATTTGCCACCAAACGATGGAAATCACCTCCAAATCAAATACTAAAATTTATAACCAAACCTTAAGGAAACAATTTCGTGTCTCCGGTGCGTTCAATTACATTGCACATTAGTATAGGCTAAAATGCCTGTTATTTCAATCGGCCGCCTGCTTCGACCGACGGATTTTCCACATCGCCCAGAACGGTGTTGCCAGACAAATCGATGAATACGATCCCACGACGATACCGACCATCAGCGGCAAGGCGAAAATGCGAATGCTTTTGATGTTATATACGACGGCAAATATGTAGGCAATGAAAACTGCCAAGAAGGTACATACGCTTGTAATAATGGTTCGACTCAGCGATTGCTTAATCGACAAGTCAACCAGTTCCGGCAGAGTTTTGTCTTTCCCGTAAAGCTGTTCGTTCTCCCTTATGCGGTCAAATATAACAATCGTGTCGTTCACCGACCAACCCAAAATAGATAGTACTACAGCAATAACGGTTTCATCCAGCGGCTGGCGCATGGCGACAAAGACGAAGAAGCTGATAATCACGTCATGCAGAAGACACAAGAGTGAAAAAACACCGGCCGAGGCGCCGGAAATCGTCCGGAAACGAATCCATACATAGAGGACGATGAGAATTGAGGCTATGCCTAAGGCCAATAGGCCGTTGAACAATACCTCCCGCCCGATGAAGGGATCGACCAGCGTGCTCTGCAATAATTCCGGTCGGCTCTCCGGGAAAGCCTTTCCCAAAACATCATTCAGTTGCAACTGTTGATCATTGCTCAGGGCTCGATTCCCCGCAACACTGATTACAAGAGCATTAACCTGCTTCCCTCCCTCAGCCTGGATACTCGTAGTCTGCTGAACGGAAACCGGCAAATTCAACGTCGACTCGGCAACCCGCTCGGCCTCAAGTAAGTCGATGTCTCCGCTGATGGTATAGCTCAGCAGACTGCCGCCGCGGAATTGAATATCCAGGGTTATTCCGAAAATCAGAGAAAAGGCCAGGCCGCAAAGAATCAAG
Organism: Clostridiaceae bacterium; assembly: GCA_012800655.1. Classification (GTDB taxonomy): domain Bacteria; phylum Bacillota; class Clostridia; order Saccharofermentanales; family Fastidiosipilaceae; genus JAAZIX01. The sequence continues at coordinate 14,210 of JAAZIX010000084.1, forward strand.
ACCAATGAAATAGCCAGAAAACGCCAGCGACTCTTGTAGAAACTGAATTTTTTGAGAGGAATAGTCTGAATCGGGTCAGACAGTAACTCGGTATTTATTTTACTCATGCGCTCACCTCCTCGGCATTAAGCGTCCTGCCGCCGGCATTGAAAAACCAGGGCTTGCGCAAGGCTTTGAACTCAATTAACGATCTGGTCATTATATGCGAGAGGAAAGCGCCGCAAATCAAATTCAGAATAACGCCGACCAGCAACGAATAGGCAAAGGAAAGCATCGATCCGGTACCGAAAACCATCAGACATACCGCTGCAATTGCGACTGTAACATTACCGTCAAGTATCGAGGAAAAGGCTCGGTCAAATCCGTATGAAACGGCGGTGCGGATCGTAATCCCTTTGCGCGCCTCCTCCTTTATACGTTCGGCGATGATGACGTTGGCGTCCACGCCCATACCGATCGATAGGATAATTCCGGCGATGCCCTGTAGGGTCAAGGTCTGCTGCGGGATGGCGATCGCCATCAGTATTCCCACGACCTGCATCAACAAAGCAAAGCAGGCCACCAGACCGGAGAGACGATAGTAAAAGAGTAGGAACACACAAAGAATTATAAACGCCCACAAGCCGGCCTGAGTCATGACTTGCAGAGCGTTCCTTCCCATCATCGGCGTAATTGAGCTGGAACTAATAGCCGTGATATCGAAGGGCAATGCGCCGGCATTGATCTTATTCGCCAGTTCAATGGCCGCCGCTTCGGACTCCATCGGTGAGATTGAAGCTTCACCGCCGGTTATCACCTGCTGAACCACCGGATTGCTGATCAGGTCATCATCCATATAGATGCCCATTTGCTGATTGACAAGGGCGGCGGTCGCTACGGCGAATTTCTGGGCGCCTTCGGCGGTCAGCTTCAGACTAACCTCAACTTGGCTTAGTGTTGAATTCCAGACCGGAGCGGCCGACTGTACGTCGGCGCCGGTCAATATCACGGTTCCCTGCGGATCCCGGAAAGTCAGGCGGGCCGTTTCGCCCAATTCCTTCATTGCCTGGACGGGATTAAAGTCGGTCTCATCCGATTTCCAGGGAAAGCGCACTATGATGCGCCCGTTAGAACGATCCAGGATGATGTCGCGGTCATAGATCGCCTGCTTGTCCATCCTGAATTCCATAATGTTCTGAATCGCGTTCATTTGTGCCTCGTTGGGAATAAAGCCCTCCTCATTCGGGGCGTAAATCGCCTCGACACCGCCGCGAATGTCGATGCCGTAGCGCATTTCCGAGGCACCGTAAATTCTGGTTCTTCCGCCGCCCGGCTTGGGTATGGTCAGACCGGTAAAACAAAGTACCGTCAGTAGAATCACCGTCAATGCCGTAACAAAAAAGGTTGCCTTGTGTCCGCGTTTGATTCTCCTCGGCCCTAATTTAGCCATATAATTATTTATCCTTTCAAATCAGGTCGGTAAAATCAATAATTCTTTGGGTAGTTCGGTCAGGCTCGTCACACCGTCTTCGCTCAGGATAACCGTATCCTCGATCCGCACTCCGCCCAGACCGGGGATGTAAATTCCCGGCTCTACTGTAATCAGAATTCCGGCGGGTAGCGGATCCGGATTGTTCGGTGACAGAGAAGGACTCTCATGGACTTCCAACCCCAGACTGTGGCCGGTGGAATGTCGGAAGTAACGTCCGTATCCGGCGTCCTCAATCACTTTACGCGCCAGTTCATCCCCCTCTTTACCGGTCATATCCGCCCTTAGATTATTCTGACAGTGTAGTTGTGCCTTCAATACAATCTCGTAAATTTTGCGCATTTCGGCCGAAGGCTCACCGAGAAACACCGTCCGGGTCAAATCGCTGTGATAGCCGGCATATAGCGCACCGAAATCGATGGTAATCCCCTCCCCCGGTTCGATCCGCTTATCTGTTGCCACGCCGTGCGGCAAAGCGCCGCGAGTGCCGGAGGCTACAATGGTCGTAAATGAGGATCCGTCGGCGCCCAACATGCGCATATTGTATTCCAGTGTCGCCGCAATCTCCTTTTCGGTACGACCCGCTTTTATAAAGGGCAAAGTCCGACGAAAGCCCTCGTCCGCCAGAGCAAATGCCTGACGCAGATTACGTAATTCCAGGTTGTCCTTGATCCGGCGAAGATTGCTCAATTCACTCCCCAAGGGTACCGGTTCAACCTGAGGGCAGTTCTCTTTAACAAAGATTGACTCACCGTAGCTGAGTGCGGCGGATTCCATGCCCAGACGGGTCAATTCCAATTCAGTGATCAAATTGCAGGTTGCCGGCAGATGGCCGGAGGTGGCATCAATCAGTTCAAACTCGGGTGCCTGCTGCCCGGCCTGCTCCAGATAACGGCTGTCCGTGAGAATGTACTGTTCATCCGGAGTTATCAACAAATATGACTCCGTTCCGGAAAAGCCGCTGAACCACAGCGTGTGGACTCGGCCGTTGATCAGAACCCCCGTCAGAGACTCTTCTTGCATGAGCCGGCGCAAAGCCGCTAAGCGCCGTGTACGACAGACCATTGCCTCCGAATTGTCAGGAGCTTTCATTTTGTTTTCTTTCCGTATCACCGGTGATTTCCTTCCTTTCGTCCTTGCCTCGGTTCTTCGCCATCGGCAGAAATTTGGCCATATACAACAGTCGCAAGGGTAATTCGCCGATTCGCTTCAAAACAATATACCACTTCTCTCGCGATGTTAAAGGGTTAACCAGGATCGTTCTGACTCCGGCCAAGTTGCCGGCCATAATGTCGGTAAAAATCTGATCGCCGATCATTACTGTATGCTCGGGCAGAATTCCGGCGACGGAACAAGCACGGATCACTCCCCGACGGGATGGTTTGCCGGCCGAACTGATTGCCTCGATTTTATGCTGTTCTCCCAGGCGCTCGATTCGCTTGTCTCTGCCGTTCGAAACCAGCATACACTTAAAGCCGGCTGCTTTGGCGCGATTGATCTGAGCCTGCGAAAAAACGCTCCTTTCCGCGGCACCGTCATTGACAAGAGTATTGTCGACATCAAAAAGTATCAGGCGGTAGCCTTCCAGATAAAGTCGCTCAAAATCAATCTGACTCACATCCCGATATGTCTCGTCGGGACGGAAGGAAAAACGACGTCGCAAGATAAACTCCTATACACACCATATCTCCGCACGGCATTCGACCAAAAGGGTCAACCGGGCGGAGTGTTTGAATTATAACACGACTTACCATATAATTCCGCTTTAGTAACGGCTTACGAAAGGAAGAGTTATGAAAGTTTGTAAATTTGGCGGTTCATCCCTGGCCGGAGGCGAACAGATTCGTCGCTCCGGATCGATCATTTTGCGCGACCCCGATCGGAGAATTATGGTTGTATCCGCCCCCGGTAAACGCAGCAAAAATGATATTAAGGTAACCGACCTGCTGATTTCGCTGGCCAATGCTCGCATCAGCGGCTATGATGGAGTTACCGAGCGCTCTGCTGTTATCGGACGTTTTGCCGATATTTGCAATGAGCTCTCTCTTCCGGATCGGGTCATTGAGGAAATCGTTGCCGACATAGACAGCAGATTATCTGCAAGATATGATAACGACATGGAAATGCTGGATACTCTAAAGGCTGCGGGTGAAGATAATTGCGCGAAGCTCGTTGCCGCCTGGTTCCTGGCCGGCGGATATGATGCGGCTTACGTCAATCCCGGCGAAGCCGGTCTTTTCCTGAGTTCCGATTACGGCCGTGCCCGTGTCCTCCCCGAATCGTATGCCAACCTGCAAAAATTACGTGAGCGCAACGGAATTTTGGTTTTTCCCGGCTTCTTCGGATATACCAAATCCGGTAAAGTCGTAACTTTCTCGCGCGGTGGCTCTGATATAACCGGTGCCATACTTGCCGCAGCGGTCGATGCCCATGAATACGAGAATTGGACCGATGTCGATTCGGTCTTTGCGGTTAATCCTAATATAGTGCCGAATCCTCAACCACTCAGCGAAATTTCCTTCAAAGAGATGCGCGAGCTCACCTACGCCGGATTCTCGGTGCTCCACGACGAAGCCCTTGAGCCGGCCTGGCAGCACAATATTCCGGTTCACATATTAAACACTAACAATCCGGACAGTCCCGGCACCAGAATTATAGAGCGGCGGCAAACCTTCAACGGCGTCGTAACGGGAGTAGCTGGATCCAAGGGCTTTGCAATGCTCCATATAACGAAATATCTGATGAATCGAGAAATCGGCTTTGCGGCCAAATTAATGCAAATATTTGCTGATTTAAATTTATCGATAGAACATATGCCGACAGGTATTGACTCCATAACGGTAGTAGTGCGTAGCGATGCACTGGACGATGATAAGCTCGAGATTATTATGCGCCGGCTCTTCGACGAGCTTGAGGTTCATGAGGCCTATTTAGAGCGCGGTTTGGCAATTGTTATGATCGTCGGTGCCGCCATGGCTCAGACCGTCGGTGTCACGGCTCGTGCAACTTCGGCCCTGGGCCGTGCCGGAATCAATCTGGAGCTGATCATCCAGGGCGCATCGGAAATCTCGGTTCTTTTCGGTGTCAAGGAAGAGTTCTGCGACTTTGCCATCAAGACCCTATATCGGGAGTTCTTTGCTTATCCCTAGTCGCGCGGCGTATTGATAATCTTCTTCCAGTCGAAGAAGCGGTTGAATGAGCCGTTGCGGAGGCTGCTTCCACCCATAAAGATTCGATCCATGTATAAATAATTTCGGGAGGAGGTCATATAAGCCTTGTTACTCTGCCCGTTAAAATAGCGGAAACCTTCGTTTTGCAGATATTTTTTCCGTTCATCGGTGCCGCGATAGATACCGCCCCGCGGATAACAGAAGATATCGACCGGACCGGTGATCGGTTCGACCGCCTGCTTCCAGGCAACGGTATCTTTCTTCAGATCATCCAAAGTAAAACTCCGAATATCATTCCAATCGTAGGATTGACTGGCAAACTCCCAACCGTTGCGTTTAAGAACGTCAGCTACCGCTTTGGCCTGCCGCCGCTGACTATCCAAATCGCCCCCTGTTATTGAACTCTGCGGTTGGCGTAAATTTGCCAGGGCAGTATTCCGCTCCGCAAGCTGTCGTTCCGTTGTTATATAGCCGAAAACACATTCGCGTGCCGTGAGTGATATGTTGGCCTTAGCACCGTCAAAGCTGAAGTCGGGGTGCTGTTCAATAAATATCTCCAGAATGCCGATGGCCTCGGCCTCGCGATCGACAATCTCCCGACCGTCCGTAGCCTGATATAGACCGGCCACCCGACCGTTATCATCCAGGACAAGATTCAGACAATTACCGGAGGCATACCTGGTTGCATAGTAGTTCAATCCTTCTATCGTCATTATCAAAGGCCGCTTCCCTTCCGGCAGATTCAGCCCGCGCCAACGCCCGGAACTATCAAGAAAACTTCTTTGACTGACCAGAACATAGTTTGCATCGTAAAGCTCTTCCAAAGTACGCTTAAACTCATTGACAGTGAGCATCGTCGAGTCGGCGGAGCGGGCATACGGACCGGTGAAAGCCAGGTCCGGACGAATAATAAGAGGCTTGAAGGTGATGTGCTCAATCTCACCGCTGTACGGAATCAGGCTTGCTCCGGTATGGCGCAGTGCGGTCTCCTCAACTTTTAGAAAGTCGCTGTCTCCGGGATAAATGGTCAGCATCTCCTTGGCCAAAAGCAAAGCCGAGTAATATTTTTGCCGATCCAGTAGTTCTTGTGCGCGCTGCTTCATGCTGGAACTTAGATTTTTCTTCACATCGGTCAGCGTCGTATTAATGATCTTCAGCGGCAGACCGGCCGGGTTTAATTCCGGCATTTTTTCCTCCCTCAGCTCATGCAGTGTTTTCCAGGCAGACAGCCAGTCGGCATTCTTCACCAAATGCATAGCTTCGGCATAGCGGTCGGCAAATTCCTCAATCACGGGCAACTCGCGCTCTATGTTTAAAATAGTGTTGCGGACAGAAGGCAAATCCGCTAAGCCGCTGAGGATTTGCTTCAAGAGAGCGACGGGCATTTGTGCGTTCATCACTTCGCGTACTCGTTCCTCGATAAATACCTCTATCCTCTGTCCGCTCAGTTCGCTCATCTGTTGCAGAAAATCTTTCTCATCCGGAGGAAATACGCGGGCGGGATCCGCTTTCAGTCGCAAAAGGATCCGATCCGTACGCTCAAATATCAGAGTTTCCATCGGAATTATTGCCGCGGCATAGCGGCTTTGAGCCGGATTGAAGAAACTATGCTGTGCGGCTTTCCTTCGCGCCAGGCGATACAAATTCAGTGCTTGGCTGTACTCCTGGCGGTCGATATGGTCACGAAAAGTTGCATTGGCCACTGCGGCCTTGGTTTCCTCACGATTCAGGTATATGGCCGCAGCCCCGATCAGAAGGCCGATAATAATTAACACGACCAGTGTTATTCCGAAAAACCTGCGTCGTCCCCGCTTGGGCATGTCGCCATGACTATCATTACGATTTATGTATACGGCTCTTCTCATCTGGCGGTGGCGACTTCCTGTAACTCTTGTAAGCGCTCAATCAACGATTCTTCTTTGGCATATCTTCCCACCGAAGGTAGAGTGCGAACACGATAATAATCGGGGTCCTCCAATCTTCCCCCGGCTACGCTTCTTATTTTCAGTAAGCGGTCATTCTTTCCGGTTCTGAAAACACGTATTCCCTGATTGGCACGCGACTGCATGGTCGGTATCAGGGCGGAATCAAAGACCAGAATCTTTCCCTGCTTGGAGAGGATAAACAGATCCTTCTCCTCACCCTCCTCCAGATACACGCCTCCGAGAACCGTTGCCGAGCCGCCGCAGGAATTTAAGAGACGGCGACGGTTTTGCTTTGTCTCGTATGCTTTAACGAGAACCCTGGATACTCGACCGTCGGCATAGGCAAAAACGAGACTGCCGCCGTAGTCTTCACTTGGAGCATGCATGAAGACAATCTCCTCGTCCTCCTCCAACTCCAGTAGATTGCCCAAATATTCTCCCCAGTCGGATGGACGATGGTCCGGTAATTGCGAGGCGGAAATTTTGTAGGCGACGCGCTTTGTGCTCAGGAGGATAATTTCGGAGCGATTCGTCGCTTCAAGATCCTGAATGATTTGGTCACCTTCCTTCATCTTAAGCTCGCCGTAATTACGCAGTGAGGTCAGGGCGATTTTTTTTAGATAGCCCTGCTCAGTCAAGAACAAACGCAGGTTAAAGTCCGGAATCAGTTCTTCGGCGGAAATAGGCTTAGCTTCCTCCGGCTGAATCAGTTCGGAAAGGCGCGGTTGCGGATAGTCTTTAATGATTCTCTCGAGATCGGCGATGATCAACTTGTCCAGTTCCTGCGTATCGGCCAAATATTCCTGCAATTCCCGGATACGCTTTTCCACTTCCTCGCGATCGGATGTGCGACGTAGTAGGTACTCGCGATTGAGATTGCGCAATTTGATTTCGGCAATATATTCCGCCTGGCGATTATCTATTCCAAAGGCATCACAAAGTGCCGGAATAACATCGGCCTCTTTTTCGGTATTACGAATAACGGCAATGGCCCTGTCTATATCCAGCAATACCAGTGCCAGCCCGTTAAGAATATGCAGACGCTCCTGGGCCTCGCCTAATTTAAAGCCTATTTCATTGCGCAGGCAGACCCGACGGAAATTCACCCACTCTCCGATAATTTGCGTTACTCCCAAACGCCGCGGCGTGCCGTTGATGAGAATATTGAAGTTGCAGGCAAAAGTATTTTCCAGGCCGCTCTGCCGATAAAGTTGTTGCATCAACTGGTCGCAGTCCGTGCCACGCTTAACATCGATCGAAATCCGCATGCCGCGCAGATCGGTCTCATCGCGCACATCGGTCACTTCCTTGATCTGGCCTTTTTTAAATAAATTGGTCAGGTCGTCAATAATCGACTCGACGGTTGAAGTGTACGGAATGGCGGTAATAATGATACGGCTATCTGTCTTTGAAACCTCGTAAACCGCGCGCAGACGCAACGTGCCCGTACCGCTGCGATAGATCTGGCGCAGTACGCTCTCATCCTGAACTATCTTGCACCCGCCGGGAAAATCCGGAGCCGGCATATATTCCAGCAAATCAACTCCAGGGTCATGTAGCCAGGCCATGGTCGCTTGACATATTTCCTCCAAATTGAACGGAGCTATATTGCTCGCCATACCGACGGCAATACCCTGATTTGAATTGGCCAAAATCGACGGAAAAGTACAGGGCAGAAGCAGTGGCTCCTCCATAGTATTGTCGTAGTTGGGAACGAAAGGCACTGTCTGGCTGTCGATGGAGCGAAATAACTCTTCGCAGATCTTCTCTAACTTTACCTCGGTATAGCGCGGAGCGGCAAATTGCATGTCCCGTGAATAAAAACGCCCCATATTTCCCTTCGAATCTATCCAAGGACAATTCAAGGCGCCGTTTCCGCGGGTCATTCGGACCATGGTTTCGTATATTGCCTGATCTCCATGCGGATTCAACTTCATGGTCTGCCCCACAACATTGGCAGATTTTGTGCGATTGCCGCGCAATAACCCCATCTTATACATCGTGTAGAGAATACGACGATGCGAAGGCTTGAGGCCGTCAATCTCCGGTATGGCCCGGGAGACAATAACGCTCATCATGTAGGGTAAGTAGTTTCTCTCCAGTGTCTGGGTGATCGGCTGCTCGGTAACTACGCCGCGGCGCACATGTTCCGGGGAATCCGCAACTGACTCTCGCGCCGTCTCCGTCATTTGGGCAAGTTCCGCAACCGTCTCCAGAGGGGTCTTAGTTGCGCCGCGCCCCGTCCGGCGAGTAGATCTTTTTCCGGATTTATCTTTTTCGTCTGCCATAAATTATCACGCCAAATCCAATTGATCCATGTAACTTGAGCCCAAGAGACTGATGAGTTCGCGGCGACCGGGCAGATTCTCACCCAAGTAGAGATCGAACTGGTCGGCCATTACATCCGGAGCCTCGGGCATAATCCGAATTAGGCGCCGCGTCTCGGGATTCATCGTCGTTTCCCACATCATCTCCGGTTCATTCTCACCCAACCCCTTAGAACGCTGTATAGTAATGCGGTCGGTACCAATCCGAGAAAGAATTTCACCGCGTTCCTGCTCATCATAAGCGAAAAATGTCCGATCGGGCTTGCCGCGCGTATGAGCGGTAATCTCATATAGGGGTGTTTCGGCAATATAAACATAGCCTTCGCGAATCAAAGTGGGCAACAGACGATAAAACATCGTCAGTATGAGGGTGCGAATCTGGAATCCGTCCACATCGGCGTCGGTGCAGATAATCACCCGCTTCCAACGTAGAGCGTTGAGGTCAAAATTACTCACCTTTTTGGAGTGTTTCTCTCCGGCCTCCAGCTCGACGCCGCAACCCAGAACCTTCAGCAGATTTAAAATTATCTCGCTGTTCATCACCGTACGAATATCAGCCTTAAGACAGTTTAAAATCTTGCCGCGCACCGGGATAATCGCCTGGAATTCAGCATCGCGCCCCATCTTACAGGAACCCAATGCGGAATCACCTTCGACAATGTACAGTTCGCGCAACTCCGGGTCGCGGCTACGACAATCAACGAACTTTTTGACTCGATCTGTAAAGTCCGTATTGCCCATGAGCTTTTTGCGCACATTGATTCTCTGACGCTCGGCACTTTCCCGGCTACGCTTGTTTACCAGAACCTGATCCAACGCCCTGACCGCCGTTTCCTGTTCTTCAATGAACCAGATTTCCAAATTGGTACGAATAAGGTTTGCCAGAAACTCCTGGATATAACGGTTCGTGATCGATTTTTTGGTCTGATTTTCATAGCTGGTTCGCGTGGAGAAGGAGTTAATAATCAGCATCAGACTGTCTTCTATATCTTTAAACGTTATCCGCGGCTCGTTTCCTCTGTATTTGTCCCGCTGGCGTGCCTGACGATCAAATTCGGCGGTAAAGGCGTTTTTGGCCGCCCGATCCGGTGAACCGCCGTATTCGAGCCAACTGGAGTTATGATAGTATTCCAACCGGTTTACGGTATTGTTGAAGGAGAAAACCACCTCGGCCTTAACTCGGTAATCGACCATATCGGAGCGATCACGCCCCGAACCCTCACCTTCGAAATAATACGATTCGGTTAACGATTCGCCCGCATTCAACTCATTAATATAACCGCGAATCCCGTCTGGATAAATATATTCTTCCTTGGTTTCACTCTCTTCGTCAATTAAAATGAAGCGAACACCCTGGTTGACCACTGCCTGGCGCCGCAGAATTTCCTGAAAGTAACTTAACGGAATTTTGATGTCGGTAAAAACATCGTCATCCGGCAAAAAACGCTGTATCGTTCCGGTCTTTTTGCTCGTAATCGGCTCTTTTTTAAGACCGCCGACATTTCTGCCGCGCTCAAAGTTAAGGCTATAGCGATAGCCGTCCCGCTGAACCGTTACGGTAAACCAGCGCGAGGCGTATTGGGTGGCACAGGCACCCAGACCGTTAAGACCCAGACTGAACTCGTAATGTGAGCCGGTCAGGTCGCGATATTTACCGCCGGCATATAGTTCGCAATAAATGAGTTCCCAATTCCAGCGTTTCTCACGGTTGTTATAGTCAAGAGGTATGCCTCGTCCGTGATCCTCAACTTCGATCGAATAATCCTTGAAGCGGCGGACGGTAATCACATCGCCGTAACCTTCGCGAGCTTCATCAATGGAATTGGAAAGAATCTCAAAGAACGAATGCTGGCAACCCTGTAGCCCGTCGGAACCGAAAATAACCGAGGGACGCAATCTGACGCGATCCTCACCCTTGAGCGCCGCTATACTCTCATTATCATATGTTGAGCCGCCCCGATCCGCATTTGAAAGTGTTCGGACGTATGTTTGTAAATCTGTACGGAAAACTCCCAGCATGACATCTCCTACCCAATGTGCTAATCTACTGTATTATAACACGGACAGTCCTCTGTCCGAATAATCACCCGCCGCGGTGCGGGATTATAGTAAGGAAACGCATTTATGTTGAATGATAAGAAAAAAGATAACGATGTCGACTCTGTCGAAACGGAGACAGATGTCGAACTGCAGGTAGACGACAACAGTAAAAACAAAGAAGATTCCGCTGAGCCGACTGTCACCGCGCCGTCTTTCCGTACTCCGGAGGAACAAAGACGCCACCTCCAACAACGTCTAATGAACTTTAAGCGCCATTTGAAACGGCGTAATGTTATGCTTATCGTGGGAATTCTCGTCATTCTTCTGGTAATCGGAGCAATTGTCACAGTTGTCACCTGGTCTCGTAAAATCACCCCGCCGGACGAGGTTTTAAGTAATTTTAACCGTTCCCTAACCGAGGAAAAATTCGAGTCCAGCGCCCAATATCTCACAACCAAGAGCGCCGAACTGATAGGTTTGCCGCCGCAGGCGTCAACCGAGAGTCAGACGATTCTGTTGCAGATTCTCTCCCGCGTAAAGCTGACCTCTAAGGCGGAACCGATATATGCCGAAGACGGAGAAACCGCTCGTCTGACAACCGAGGTAACCTATGTCGATACCGTCACTCTGCTCGAGCAAATGGTTAAGGAGATTGAGAGCGGTTCTTTGGTTATTACCAGCCCCAATCAGGCTTTCAGCGACGAAAAACATGCTCTGGAAATCATGCGTTGGATATCGAATCGTCTCGATCGGGATGATGTTCCGATGATAGCTTCGCAACAGGAATTGCTGTTCCAGAAGGTTAAGAAGAATAATCTCCAGAATAAATGGCTTCTGCAAATCGATGAGCCTTTGCTACGCCTGATGCTCGGAAACATCCGGGATGTCCTTATGGATACCTTGAGTGCAAATCCACTCTTATTTGTCTCGCCTAGCCCCTCTCCCCCTACGGAGACGATCCCTGCTTCGACAGACGACCCGGAAGCTACCGAGCCTGATACCGATTCAACCACCACGGAAGATCCGGATCCCGGCACGACGGAGTCACAAGAGAGCACCGAACCGCCGATAACTGAACCTCCGGAAACCGAACCGCCGACTACCGAACCCGCCTCCTTTCCCTATACCTATACGGTTCAGAGCGGCGACACGGTATACACTATAGCAAAAAGAGCCTATCCCGGACGTACCGACTACAAGCGCCTAGCGAATCTGATCATCAGCGCTAATAATATAAAGGAGGCTAATCCGGGCACGGGAGACTATATGATCGTTGTCGGTATGGTACTAACCATTCCGAGCCCCGATAACTGAACAGATTAGGACAGATTCGCAATCCGCTTCCCCTTAAACGATAGAACCGCCGAGATCAACTTCCATCTCGGCGGTTTTACCGTATTTGGGTCGTAGCAAAGTTAAATGTTGACCTTGCGCTTGAGAACACGACCGGCACGGAAGAAAGGAACCTTCATGGCAGGAACCGTGATCTCTTCATTGGTACGCGGATTGCGTCCCTTTTGAGCCGGACGATTACGAACACCGAAGGTGCCGAACCCGATCAGGGTCACATCCTCGCCGGAAGCCAATGCCTCCACGATCACGTCTAAAGCAGCCTTGACTACCTTATCGCAATCACCGCGGCTGACCATTGTCTCCTTGGCAACTGCCTCAATTAACTGTTTCTTCGTCATACTCTATTTCTCCTTTAAAAGTATTCATCATCAATATCTTCCGCCACCGCCGCCATGTGAACTGCCGCTACTGCCGGTATGGGTGCTACTGCCGCCGCCGCCTCCGGAAGAGTTCTCCGAGGATACTTTGGTACTGGTCGTCGTGCTGTAAAGGAAATTATCTCTGCTGTGTACCAGCTTAAAGCTCCCCGCACGAACATAATAATCCGCAGCCGACTGTAGACGCG
>JAAZIX010000085.1 GCA_012800655.1 Clostridiaceae bacterium
GCGAGTCGCCTCAAGCAGCTGGAGGACGAGACCGACATTGAAGTTTTTGTCATCAACGGCAACCATGACGTCAATAATTTCCGAGCGGCCTGTTCTTTTGCCAGCGGAGAAATGGAGACGGTGCCGACGGTCAGCCCGGATGATTTTAAGTACATTTATAGCGAATTCGGCTACAACGATGAACACGGAGCCGTTTATTACACGCCTCCGGAGGGTAAGCAGGCGGGAGGCCTCTCCTACACCGCCGACCTGAACAGCGAGTATCGTCTACTGGCGCTCGACACCGGTATGTACAGCGCCGATGCTACAGGCCTCCCCGAAGACGGGCACATCACCGCCGGGCGCATAGATGAGGATCTGATGGTCTGGGCGCTCGCTCAATTAGAGAGGGCTGAGAGTGAAGGTGTCACCATGATCGCCATGGCGCACCACGGTTTCATACCGCATTTCTCACTGGCGGCCGAACTCGCCCACGAATATGTCATCGAGAACTGGCGCCGCGACAGCAGTGCGCTGGCCGACGCCGGTCTGCGCTACGTCTTCACCGGTCACATGCACGCCAACGATGTCGCCGAATTTACCACCGTCGCGGGCAAACGTCTGGTCGACGTTGAAACGGCGGCGCTGGTATCCTACGGCACTCCGGTGCGCACCGCGGTCTTTGAGCGTGGAGCGCGGCTCGAGGACGGGACCAACCGCCGACAGGAAACACTCACGCTCAGTTCAAAAGGAATACCCTCTTTTACCATGGATGGTACCTTCTATCCCGACCTGAGTAGTTACACCTTGGAAAATATGTACAGCCGGGAACTGCCTTACAATATGATCATGGGCATGCTACGTCCCTTGCTACGCCAAGCCGGCGAGAACGGTATCTTGCCGCTGATACAAACATTCAAGCCCGAATTTGATCTAAGTACGTTGTTGGCCGAGGGTCTTTCCTCCGCCCTTGGCGGCGGTATGCAGATTGAACTCGGTTCCGTCATCGGCCGCGTCCACATCCAATACAAAAACCACGGCATTCAAATCACTCCCTACGGTACCGCCGGCTGGATCGTCGATCCGACCACCATCACCGACGCGCAAATCAATGCAATGGTCATGGATGCTCTGGATCAACTCAGACAAAAATACATCGTAAATGATGCTTGGATCACTAGTTGGGTTCGCAACCTGCTCAACGATCTGATTACCGAGCCGCTTTATGAAGGTGCCGCGCACGATCTCTATGACCTGGGCATTTACCTGCTGACCTCGCATTATCGGGGCGGCGAACAGCCGGAGGCCTGGGTTACACGCGCTCTCGACGAGCTCTCCTCCGGCAGATACCTTAACGCTCTAATCGACAAAGCAGTCGTCCGGGTCAAGCAGCTACTCAACGAAATCCTGGACAATGTTTATTTGCGTCTGGAGATTGCCCTGAGCGGCATCATGCTCATGGCAATGAACAACAAAACCAATAACGGTCAACTCTCCGCCTTCCTCGCCATGATGAATACGAGCGGCAACGATATAGTCGACGGCCTTGTGTACACCTATTTAACCGATTCCTTCCTCACCGGAGTCGGCACGATGATTCAGACCTATGCCGGTTCGTTCGCCTATGACGACACGCAGGACGACATAATGGACGGCGCGCCACGCGTCATCGTCTTCAGCGGCGACACACCGCAGGCACCGTCGGTCGAAAACGGTCTGCTGCCGACCCAGGTCACCATGAGCAC
>JAAZIX010000086.1 GCA_012800655.1 Clostridiaceae bacterium
ACAAAAATACTGATCAGAGTCGGAACCGGATTTTCAAATAGACTTATGAACCTGTTCAGCAAACTTCCAAGCATCGCAACTCTTTCTAACCTCTTTAGTTAGATTCTTCTTTCCAGCTTTAGCAAGCATTCTTCCCCGTTTACATCCCATGTCTGCAAATCCGTAGCGGCGGCGTAGGCGGGTGCGGCACTCAGAGGTAACGTTGTAATTGATAAGGCCAGTGTTGCTTTGCTGATTATATCACCGTGAGTCCTGAAGACGGACTCAAGAACTTCTCCGCAGTACGCGGTTATGTCGATCCGATCGGCAATCTCGAAGTTGCTTTCCCGGCGTGTGGTCTGAATCTTGCTGATCAGCTCACGCGCAAAGCCGCGCTGTACCAATTCCTCCGTAAGTACGGTATTCAGCGCCACGGTCAATCCCTGATCTCTCGTCATTGCCAGGCCTTCCGGTTCGGTCGTCTCAATAATGAAATCCTCTTCGGTGAAGCCGTCGGGAACGTCCGATTGACCTCCGAAGAAATTGACCGCTTCGCCGCGCAGTAATGACCGGGCAATTTCCGTCTGCTCTTTTGCGCTCAATTCATTCAGTCGTCCTCTAAAAGCCGACAGATGTTTGCCTAAGCGCGGTCCCAAATTCTTCAGTTGCGGTTTCAGGGAATAATATACCAGCGCTTCGGAAGATTCCGGATAAATAATCGTGTCGACATTCAGCTCGTCACAGATCAGAGTCTCATATTCTTCGTCAAGAGTTACATCGAGACCGTGAATGTATAGTTCGGAAAGAGGCTGACGAATTTTCAGCCCCGAATTGTTGCGACCGGCGCGACCGAGGGCAACGATCTCGCGAACCAAACGCATATTTTCGCTCAATTCCCGATCAATTTGCTCAAGACTCGGGGCACCCTCTCTCGTCATCTCCTCCGGAGTACAGTTTAGCAGATCATTAGCTCTTCCCGCCCGCGGATAGGCCGTCAGATGAACACTGGGCGGCGCTTCGGTCAGAATAGGCAATACCAGAGCCTGATAGAGCTCCTCGGCGATAAAAGGTGTAAAGGGGGCTGTGAGGCGGATCAGGCGCTCTAAGACGGTATATAGGGTCAAATAAGCGGTGATCTTATCCCGGCTCAATCCGGAACCCCAATAGCGCTCCCGTCCGCGGCGAATATACCAGTTAGATAAATCTATTACGAAATTTTCCAGCAAACGCCCGGCGGCGGTGATTTCATACTTGTCCATTCGCGCGGCAATCGCCTCGGACAAATTGTCTATCTCAGAAAGTAGCCATTTGTCCATCAGGGTCGGCTGGAGATCGTCCCGGGAATATTTGGACGGATCAAATTGATCGATTTCGGCATACAGACGATAGAAAACGCAGGCATTGCGTAGGGTATCCATATAGCGACTGCGTCCTTCAATGACCGCGTCTTCACTAAAGCGGCTGGTTAGATACGGCTGATTGGCCGTATAGAAATACCAGCGTAGCGCATCCGCTCCGAATTTATCGATTATATCCCAAGGGTCGACCACATTCCCCTTGTGCTTGGACATTTTGATCCCTTCCTTGTCCAGAATGAGACCCATAACCATAACGTTGCGATAGGGCGCCTGATCAAAAAGCGCGGTTCCCAGCGCAATCAGTGAGTAAAACCAACCGCGCGTCTGATCCAAAGCTTCGGAAATAAAGTCGGCCGGAAATGATTCCAAAAAAGCTGCTTCATTTTCAAAGGGATAGTGCTGCTGGGCAAAAGGCATGGCACCCGAATCGTACCAACAGTCCAGAACCGAAGATACGCGTTGCATCAACTCACCGCAAGCTTCACACTTAACGTGAACTGCATCTATCCACGGCTTATGCAGTTCAATATCATCGGGACAATCGGGAGAGTTTTCCTTCAACTCAGCCACGGAGCCGATAACCTTATGAGCTCCGCAGGAACATTCCCAGACCGGCATCGGCGTACCCCAGTAACGATCGCGTGAAATACTCCAGTCAACGACATTTTCCAGAAAATTGCCGAAGCGCCCGTCGCGAATATTGGCCGGTATCCAATTGACGGTCCGGTTATTGCGCAACAGCGCATCGCGAACGGCGGTCATCTCCACAAACCAGCTTTCCCGGGCATAATAAATAAGAGCTGTGTGACAACGCCAACAGAACGGATAGCTGTGGGTAATTGGTAGAGCACGAATCAGCAGACCCTTATCCTCTAGAATACCGATCAGTATCGGATCGGCGTCACGACAGAAAACCCCCGCCACATCTACAGCGGCCGGGCTCATCGTTCCGTCGGTCTCAACCAACTGTACAAAAGGTAGGTTTTCCCGTCTGCCGATCCGATTGTCGTCTTCACCGAAAGCGGGTGCCATATGAACAATTCCACTACCCTCGGACAAAGTGACGTAGTCATCACTGACGACCCGCCATGTCGATTCAGCCTGATCTCCAACCACGGAACGAGCATAATCAAAAAG
This sequence comes from Clostridiaceae bacterium, assembly GCA_012800655.1. Lineage (GTDB taxonomy): Bacteria > Bacillota > Clostridia > Saccharofermentanales > Fastidiosipilaceae > JAAZIX01. Next base: position 2,475 of record JAAZIX010000086.1, read on the forward strand.
CGGCTCATAGCGCTTTCCGACGAGATCCGTACCTTGAAACACAGCGATGGTTTCATAATCGACCTCATCTCCGAAGGTCGTTTCCACCAATCCTTCGGCCAGATAGTAGCGTGCGGTTCTCCCCTCCTGTCCTAGCTCGACCAGAACATATTTCGCGTAGGGATTGACGCACAGAGCAACGTTTGAAGGCAGGGTCCATGGGGTTGTTGTCCAAGCCGCAAAATAGGTGTTCTCTTCTCCGAGGACCGGGAAGCGAACATATATAGAGGTATCGGTAATGTCCTTATATCCCTGTGCCACCTCATGGCTGGATAGTGTGGTGCCACAACGCGGACAATAGGGTAAAATTTTATTTCCTTTGTACAACAGACCCTTTCGATCGATCTCGGCCAATGACCACCAAATTGATTCGATGTATTCATTCTCATAGGTTATATACGGGCTCTCAATATCCGCTTGATATGCCACCCGCTCACTCAGCCGCTCCCATTCATCGAGATAGCGCCAGACGCTTTTTTTACACTGCTCTATGAAAGGCTCTACTCCGTAGGCCTCAATTTCCGGTTTGCCGTTGATGCCGAGCATCTTTTCAACTTCAAGCTCTACGGGCAAACCATGCGTATCCCACCCGGCTTTAAAGTAGGCATTGTAGCCGCGCATCGTCTTATATCGGGGAATAATGTCCTTGATCGTACGAGTTAAAACATGACCTATGTGAGGGCGCCCGTTCGTTGTCGGCGGCCCCTCATAAACCGTAAAAGCCGGGCGCTCGAGATTCTGCTTGCGCAGTAAGGCCTTAAGATCCAATTCACGCCATAAATCGAGCACTTCTTCCTCGCGCTGAGGGTAATTCATATCAGTTGATAGCGGTTTGTACATCAAATTCCACCTTCAAAATTACCGGGTAAATTCCGGCCCTTTCTTAGCAAAAAGCGCATTGAAATGCGCTTTTGCTATGAACTATTATAGTCAGTGAGGTTCTAACAAGTCAATTCGCCTCTGTCCCTTCTACTTGCGATTGGGCGGAACTGTCATGTGAAGCGGCTCCATGATCTTATCGAGTTCTTCAGGAGTTAGATCGGTATGCTCAAGGACAACCTGTCGAATCGGTATTCCCGTCTCCAGTGAAATCTTGGCAAGTTCCGCAGCTTTTGTATATCCGATGTGCGGACACAATGAAGTTACCAACACCAGACTGTTATTCATCCAGAATTTAATCTGCTTAAGATTGGGCTTGATGCCTTCGATACAGTTAACACGGAAGGTTTCCGCAACACGCCCGATTTGATCAATGGATTCAAAAAGATTGAAAAACATCACGGGCTCAAAAGCATTAAGCTCCATCTGTCCGGCTTCGGCTGCCATGGTAATTGTCACATCATTGCCAATAACATTGAAGCAGACCTGTGTCACTACCTCGGGGATGACCGGGTTAACTTTACCGGGCATGATCGAGGAACCGTTCTGTCTGGGTGGAAGGTAGATCTCAGCCAATCCTGCTTTCGGACCGCTGGACAGCAGACGCAAATCATTGGCGATCTTGGACATCGCGACAGCGCAGGCCTTAACAGCCGCCGACACGTTCACGAAAATATCCAGATTCTGTGTAGCGTCTACCAGGTTATCCGCAATTACTATCGGCAAGCCGGTTACGTCAGCCAGGGTGTCACCAATTTTATTCATATATTCCGCCGCGGCATTGATTCCGGTACCTATAGCAGTTCCACCCATATTACTGATGTAGAGAAGTTTCTGGATGTTCTCTAATTGATCCAGAGTGCGTTCTAAAGCGGCTGCAAAGGCACCGAAGGATTGTCCAAGGCGAATCGGCACCGCATCCTGCATCTGCGTCCGTCCGACGGTAATTACATTGTCAAATTCAATGGCCTTATCCTCAAGCGCTTTTTGCAACTTACGGAGCGACACTAGGGAGCGACGAATTTTTCTGATCGTCGCAATCTTTCCGGCGGTGGGAAACACATCATTTGTCGATTGTCCCATGTTCACATGGTCATTCGGATGGATCGCGTCATAGCTTCCAAGTCTGCTTCCCAGTATCTCGCCGGCGCGATTTGCAATAACCTCATTGGCGTTCATGTTGGCCGAAGTCCCGGCGCCGCCCTGTATAGGGTCACATATAAATGCATCATGGAATTCCCCGGAAATAATCTCATCACAGGCCTGCACTATGGCATTGCATTTCTCTTCCGACAACTCGCCGGCCAGACAGTTGGCAATTGCACAGGCCTTTTTGACTTCCGCCAGCGCATTAATCATTATCGGCGATAATTTTTGCAGGGTAATCGGAAAATTATGTTCGGCACGAACCGACTGTACACCGTAGTACACATCCGGCGGTAGTTTCATTTCACCAACCGTATCACGTTCGATACGCAAATTCGCATCGGTAAGATTGTTTTTTTCACTCAGCAGCATGACAGTTTCTCCATAACTATTAATGTGTTACGTAGCCTGGAGGACAACGCACATGTACTATATTATACTATTTTTACGTAAAGTGACCTGCTTAATTGATGATAAAATACACATCCACGTGCAAGATATCTGCAAACACCGATATGTGAGCGTGAGATAAACAACTGAACCGTTACAGAGAGAGCTACTACTCTTGATAAAGAATTTTTCTTAACTTATACTGCACACGATGAGTGAGTCGACTGCCGAATTAAATTACGAATCAGCGCCTGATGCCGCTACCGGTCAGAAAATTATCCAGCTGGCTATTTTAGCCGGACATGGACTGTTGGCCAACGGAGCGGAAACTTTTCGCGTCGAGGAGACAATGCGTCACATCGTTGATGCGTATGCCGGAAGTGATGGTGAAGCCTTTGCCCTCCCTTCCTATCTTTCACTGACACTTTATGACAAAGACGGCATTGCTCATACTGTTTCCAACCGCGTTCGCAACCGAAAAATCGATTTGGAGATTGTGAATCGAATCAATGCCGTAAGTCGACGGATCACCTCATCTAAGCCCCCGCTTGACGAGGCCTGCACCATGATTAACAAGGCAATTAAAGAGCGAAAGTTAGCGGATTACCTTCGCCTTTTCGCTGGCGCTCTGATCGGCTTTTCTTTTACCCTTCTCTTCGGCGCCGATTTGTACGGCGGTATTATCGCCGCCGTTGCCTCATTGTTGGGGGTAGCTATCAATCTCTTCCTTGAGCGCCATGCCACCAATGCCGTCTTCTCCACGACAATCGCCGCACTGGCAATAACGCTGGTTATTATCATATGGATCAAATTAGGGTATACCGGTTCATCCGAGTGGATTATTTCCGGTGCTCTGATGAATTTAGTTCCGGGGATTGCCTTTACCGTCGGTATTCGTGATCTTGTGGAAAGCGATTACCTTTCCGGTCTTGCCCGTCTTGCCGAAGCCGTATTGGTTGCGGTTGCAATTGCCGTCGGCTCCGGTAGCGCTTTTTACATAGCGACGATTTTTTCATAGGTGGTAAAATGCTACAGAATCTGCAAGCGATCTCTCCCGTTCTTGCCCTGATTGTTGAGGGAATTCTGGCTTTTTTGTCCTGTATAGGCTTCTCTATTCTATTTCGTCTGCGAAGCACCGTAATGATTGCCGCCTCATTCGGCGGGGTTATTTCCTGGATTTCCTGGCGCTTGTCTATCATATCCGGTATGAGCCAAATGACGGCGGTTTTTATAGCCGCTCTCCTCCTGTCATTGTGGGCAGAAATTATGGCGAGGCTCCATGCGCGTCCGGCCACGATATATCTCATCGTCGCCTTAATACCTTTGGTTCCGGGAGGTGGAATATACCTAACCATGAGGGCGTTGATTGACGGTAACTCGGAACAATTCGTTTCTCAAGGAACTCACACTCTGATCACGGCCGGCAGTTTGGCTCTGGGAATTCTAACTGTCTCATCCATTGCAAGACTTATATCCCGTATTAATTACGAGTGCAAAAATAAACGTTCTCGCACCTGATTGACAAAAAATACAGCCACTCAAATTGAGGCGGCTGTACAAGGTGGTGACCCGTCTGGGATTCGAACCCAGGACCCCTTGATTAAAAGTCAAGTGCTCTACCGACTGAGCTAACGGATCATCTGGCTGGGATGGTAGGGATCGAACCTACGATGCGGGAGTCAAAGTCCCGTGCCTTAACCGCTTGGCCACATCCCAGTGTTGGGGTGAGATATGGGATTCGAACCCACGATCTCCAGAGCCACAATCT
>JAAZIX010000087.1 GCA_012800655.1 Clostridiaceae bacterium
ATCACGGCGACCGCCTAAGTAAAACAGGAGGGGTGTCTTGAAAAAACTTTCTGCTTTGTATGTAAATGAATGCCTAAAGATCTTTTGGCGCAAACTCTTTTGGATAATGCTAATCGTGATGGTGGCGTTGACGCTTGTCTTTTCCTCTCTCCTCATGGTGTTCATGAGGACGGAAGAGGTTCTTTCCGGTATAAGTGACGAATACTACCTTTGGGGCGAAGAGACCTATCACCGCACCTACGAGGCGGGGTCGGACACGTCCGCCCGGAAATGGGAGAGCGCCGTTGCCGAGTTGAATTTCCCCGCCGAGGACTTCACCGCTACTGATCTTGAGAAGCTGGAGCCGGCACAGCGCAAGAGTCTGGCCATGCTCTATGCCGAAAAGTGGTATAACCGGCGGATGTTTGAATTGCTCGATAAGACAAAGGCTGAAATTCCCAAGGGCAAGTCCGGAGCCATTCACCTGGCCACTCAGATGGCTTGCGAGGAGCTTTTTTACAAAATGGCGCCGCTGGTCGCCGCCGAGGCCTTGGCACTGCCTCTGAGCCCGGCCGAGCAGGAAAACCTCGCCGCCTGCCAACAACTCGACGCCGACCTGGCTCGGGCACAGGAAAACAACGACTTTGCTCTCCATTTCAACAGTCTCGAATCGATTATTGCCATAGATCCGCTACCTGAAATATTCGCCGACAGTAAAACCCCCGGCGCGGCCATGAACCTCTTCAAATCAATATCAAATTATTTGGCCGCCGAAGCCGACACCGAACAGATCTCCGTCCTGCGCGAATTCAACACCGCAAATCAGCTCGCGGCACTTTCCGCGCCCGCCTACCGCGATACGCTCTACCAGTGCCGCACCTACATCCAGGCGCGCCAAGCCGCAAACCGGGAGATCATCGATGAAGGCAGAACCGTCGCCCTGCCCAAGAACAAGCACCAGGCGGATATAGATTACCGTCTCGCCCGCCTGCGTCTGCAACGCCATGTCAACGGCACCGGCTTTTCACGCGCACAGGAAAACACTTTCAGCCAGTCGTACAGCCTCATCAATATGCTCGGCAGTACCATAATCTGCATCCTGATAATCATCTTCGCCGGCGACAGCATTGCCGGTGAAATCTCCCGCGGCTCGATCAAATCACTCATCGTCGCGCCGGTACGTCGCTACAAAATAGTATTGGCAAAAATCGCCGCCGTCTGGACCTGCCAGCTTCTAACCGTACTGCCCTTCTTCGCGGCGAGCACGCTCGGTATGAAAATCATCTTCGGCGCCCTGCCGCTCCCGGAAGTAATCGTTCGCTTTGGAGACTCCATACACCTGCTGCCCTACCCGGTCGCCAACCTCATCTATTCCTTAACCTCCCTCCTGAGTCTAACCGTCTACTCCTCCCTGGCCTTACTACTCTCCACCGTAATTCGCAACACGGCCGCGGCGATCGGTATAACTATGGGCGTTCAAATGGGATTGCCCTCCTTTGTGGCAATCCTGCTGAGCCAAATCAAGACCTCTTTCTGGGGCAAATTCATCCCCTTTGCCCACATCGGTGTCGAGGATCGCATCGTCTGGGGACACACAACCTCAAGCGTGGACTCATCATCCTACGCCATAGTTTTCAACATGTTGGAGGAACAACCCTCGACAATCTTCTCAGTCATCTATCTTCTGATCCTGATATTCTTCCTCTTATGGATGGCAATAAACTCATTCACCCGCCGCGACATCACCTAAAGGAGAACTTAGCGCATGAAATTACGTAAAATAAATATCGCCTTCCTTTGCTTCTGCCTGGTCGTCGCCCTACTTATCGTCTACCTGATCGTCCTCGGTCAGCAGCGAGCTCGCGAAAAAGACGCAGCCCTGGCAACAACCGCTGATTTCGGCCAAGTCGCATCTTCCCGCCTCTTCCTCGCTCTCGAAGTTGGCAAGGCCGCCGTCAGCGACAATCCGACAATTCCTCTCCAAGCTCTCTCTTCGGCCGGCGAAGCCCGGCGGCAATGGCACGACGAAACCGTCGCCGAACTGCTGAAATTCATGCCCGACCTGCCGACGACACCCGACGTCGCGGCAAATTGGGCAAATACGCTGGAAAGTATCGCCCGGCAAATCGTTGAATTTTATCTGATTCAACACCCGGAGCAAAATGCCGCCGAGGCGATGGCACAGTGGAAAATCGATCCCGATATGATTAATGTCGAAGTTTGCACCGAGCGGGAGGAGACGAGAGGCGGTTACGCTCTCGGGAGAACATTCGGTGGCCTGAAATACCGCGACGGCGAATGGCAGGTCGGTCTCGAGTTCAGTATAAAAGATGACTTCGGCCTGAAAAACCCGATAGACGAAGAGGCCAACAAGCCGGCGCAAATACGTTTCGTAATCGGTGTAGCTCTGATTCAGGAGAAAGGCGAAATGAAACTTTTCTCAGCTGATTTCCCGATGATGGAGGAAAAAGTCCGGAGGATGATCGAGCATTGGAACCACATCATCATGAGAGAGGGAGATGATTCTTCCGGGAAGGAGAAAAAATAATGTCTACAAAACAGACTGCTCCGCATTTGGAAAATACCGCCGCCTTCGGTTTGCAAATTCGCAATTTGCACAAGAGCTTCGGTGATAAAAAAATCATCCGCGACCTGAGTCTTGAGGTGCGCTACGGTGAAATACTGGGTTTTTTGGGGCCGAACGGCGCGGGCAAAACAACAACTATAAAGATGGTCATGGGCTTCCTTTTCCCGGATGCGGGGGAGATCTTCATTAACGGCCACGATCTGCGCCGCGAGTATGAACAGGCTCTGGCCGGCATCGGCGGCATCGTCGAGAACCCCGAGGTCTACCTCAACCTGAGCGGGTTGCGCAATTTGCAGATGTACGCGCGCCTGCACGACGGCGTCACTTCGGAACGAATCCGCGACATGATTGAGCTCGTCGGGCTCGAAAACCGCATCAACGACCACGTCAAGAAATATTCCCTCGGCATGAAGCAGCGGCTCGGCCTGGCGCAGGCTCTGCTGCACCGCCCGCGCACCCTGATCCTCGACGAGCCGACGAACGGCCTCGACCCCGCCGGCATCAGGAAACTGCGTGATATTCTCAAGAATTTGGCCCACCGTGAAGGACTCGCGATTATGGTCTCCAGTCACTTAATGAGCGAGATGGAACTGATGTGCGACCGGGTGGCGATCATTGATCAGGGAAAAATTGTTGCGGTCAAAGCCGTCAGCGAACTGATGCAGGCGGCGACCGGCGAGTCGCGGGTTATCCTGCGCGCCACGCCGCTCGACACGGCCAAGACCGTCGTCGACAGCTTTGAAGGCGCAACTCTCGTGCGGCAAAACACCATCGACGAACTGGAAATCGCCATCGAAAACGAACTCGTGCCGGATCTGCTCAACGCACTGGCCTCCGCCGGCGTCCGCGTCTTTGCCGTGCAACATGTCGAAGCCAGCCTCGAGGACGCCTTCATCAAGGCGACCGGCCACAGCCGCATCAGTTAGTTTTGCGCCGCCACTCGCGGCACTTCTTCAACTTTTACACGCCCGGGTTCTCACGAAACCCGGGCTTTTTTTTTGCGTTCCCGCAACTTCCAACCGTTTGCAAACACCAGTTGTTCCTTCGCCGTCACTCGCGGCATTCCTTCAATTACTGCAAAACGCACGTAAACTTCAGCGACTTCACGCACCTCAGCCGCTCCTTTTCCATCACTCGCGGCATTTTTACAACTCTTGCGCAATTAGTTGTAAATTAAGCACCGACAATTTTGCTGATAAATTCCACCAGCCAGACCGTTGCGGCGGCCGCCAGGGCGGAAACGTAGAGCGAACACTTGCGCCAGGCCAGAATGACCGCAACCACACAGCCGAGCGCGGCGGCATACCAAAGATCCGTAGCGAAAAACACCGCCGGGATCGTCAGGCTCGTCAGCACGACGTACGGCATGTAATGCAAAAAAGAACGGAGCCAGCGGCTCTGGATCTTACGACGGAAAAGCAACAATGGCAGAACACGCGGCAAATAAGTAACTACGCCCATAATTAACAGTGATGCTACCAAATAACTCATTTGCGCACCTCCGCTAAATCACCGGCTGTGTTTACGACGCCATCAGAACCACTCTCTGCAGAACCTGCAGCTTTGCCAGCACCGTTATCGTCACCAGCGCCACCATCCACACCCACATCACTATCCGCACCGTCACCGGTGCCGGCTTCGTCCATATCA
>JAAZIX010000088.1 GCA_012800655.1 Clostridiaceae bacterium
AAGTGGATAGGCGGTTTCGGCGAGAATCACCGACAGAATCTGCCCTACATTATGGGACTTATAATCTTGACCGACCCGCGCAACGGCCATGTCAAAAGTGTTATGGATGCCCAGGTGGTATCTACCTTTAGAACTGGAGCCTCGTCAGCCGTCTTTGCCCGTTATTTATCTTTCCCCGACCTGGAAAACATCCTGGTTGTCGGCGCCGGTGTACAGGGGCGAACGGCCGTACGTTGCCTGCACCATGAGTTCCCCGAGGCTCGTATCTATCTCAACGACCTCAGACCCGAGCAGGTCGCGTCTTTCCGCCAATCCGTATCCGGCTCCCTGGCCGAACAGCTCCTGCCCTGTGACGACTTGGCTCGGATAGCTCCCGATTGCGGCTTAATCGTCTTATTGACCACGGCTTCCCGCCCCTTCTTTAAAAATGATTGGATCGCACCGGGCGCAACTGTTCTGGGTATGGGCAGTTATCAGCAGATAGAAGATACTTTCGCCCTGACCTGCGACAAAATCGTCTCGGACTCCTTTGCACAGGCCACGCATCGAGGGGAAATAATGCCCCTGTGTGAGAGCGGTCAGCTGGGAGAGGCGGACTTTTATGCGGAATTGAGTAGCATTGTGTTGGGAGAAAAACCCGGTCGTCAAAATAAGAACGAAAGGATCCTAGGACTACCGATCGGCATGGGCGCCTATGATGTGGCGATAGCCGACAAGGTTTTCAATGCGGCCCAAAAGAACAACGACGGAACCCTAATCACTATCCAGGAAGTCTAATCACATCCGGGAAGTCTAATCACATCCGGGAAGTCTAATCATAATCCGGGAATTTTGATTCGGCTGTACGGCTGCACTGAGTCGGTCGTTCAGTCAAAAATCAGGAGAATCTCTCCCGGATCATGTCTGGGAGGGGCGTTTTTTCCGACCTACGCCTGCCCCGCGAGATACATTTCGGCGTAATATCCGTTCTTCTCGAGCAGTTCCCGATGGGTTCCGACTTCCACAATCGTTCCACTATCCATAACAATTATCCTGTCGGCGTCTTGGATCGTGGAAAGTCTGTGGGCTATTATGAAGCCGGTGGAGTCGGCTGCGAGCTCTTTCAACCCATGCTGAATTAACAATTCCGTGCGGGTGTCGACCGAAGATGTGGCCTCATCTAGGATAATGATGGGAGCTTTCTTGATCATGGCTCTCGCTATCGTCAACAGCTGAGCTTCGCCCTGGCTTATATTGGATGCTCCTTCGGTTAAAACAGTATCGTAGCCCTGAGGCAGACATTCGATGAAGGAATCCGCCCGGGCCAATACCGCCGCCTCTTTAATTCTTTCGAAATCCACATCCGCCAAATCTTCTTCGTTCAAAATGTCCGCCCCGTAGGCGATATTATCCCTGATGGTACCCGAAAAGAGCCAGGTGTCCTGCAAAACCATGGCATATGCTTTTCTGAGTTCCTCGGTTCGATAGCTCTTTGCGTCTTTCCCGTCTATACGGATTGTTCCGCCGCTTATCTCATAAAAGCGCATAAGCAGATTCACCAGGGTTGTTTTGCCGGCTCCGGTCCGGCCGACGATGGCGATCTGCTCCCCGGGCTCCACTTTCAGATCAACACCGTCAAAGAGCAGCTTTTCCGTATATCCGAAATCGACTCCGGCGAATTCGATCTCTCCCCCGACGGCACCCGCGTCCATGCTTTCGTCTCCTGTTTCGACTATTTCTTCGGCATCCAGAAAATCGAAAACGCGTTCCGCCGACGCCAACGCGGACATTATGGTATTGAAAATTCCCAGCACCTGATTGAACGGCCCTCTGAGCATTTGGGTGTACTGCAGAAAAGCCTGGAAGCCTCCCAGGGACAGTGTTCCGCTTAAGACATAACTGCCGCCCAGAATCGCCAACAGCACATAGTTCGAGTTAAGAATCAAGTCGCCGGCGGGCCTGGTTACGAAAGAAACCATCGACGATTTCCACTCGCTGTCATATAGTTCTTCGTTCAGGGCGGACAGCTCCGTTTTTAGCTCCTCGCCGATATTGTAATGCTTGACAATATCTTCGCCCACATAGGCTTCTTCGACCTTCCCGTTAAAAACTCCCGTCAGCCTCGCGTTTTTTTGAAAGATAGGCTTGGCTTTTTTAATCAGGAATTTAACCATAAAGTAAGACACGGGTATGACCACCATGGACAGGAATGCGAGCATGGGGTTAATAATGAGCATCATCGTGACGACGCCCACCAGCAGAACAATCGCCGACAGCGAGCTGGTCAAGCCGCTTTGTAATGTGTTGGCCACATTGTCCAAATCGTTGCTCAGCAACGAGACCATGTCTCCCGCCGAGGAGCGGTCGAAATAGTTTAAGGTGAGGGCATTCACTTTAGCCTGCATCTGATTTCTCAGTGATTTTATTACGCTCTGGGACACCCTGACCATTAAAACGCCGGAAATATAGTTCGCGAGAAAGTTGAAAACATACAGAACCAGAAGAACGATGCCTATTCTAACCAGAAGCACCCAGTCCAAAGCAATGTTTTCCGTCAAAAGCCCGGTGAAGATATTGATGATTTGTCCGATCTGTCGCGGAATCAGTATCTGCACGAGGGAGGCGGTCAGTGTCAATATGATCGCCGCCGTGAAAAGCCACTTGAACGGGCCTAGGTTTTTAAACAGCCTAAACAGAGTCCCTTTGGCGTTTTTCGCGCGACCCGAATTCAAGAGCCCCGAAACGCGCCCGGCTCCGCCGACTCCTCTGGAAACTCCCGGCAATCCTTCGTCCCGTTTATCTTTGTCGCGGATAGGTTCCTTACTCATCTGATTCCTCTTTGCTGATAGGCTCCGTACTCATCTGATTTCCCCCTCTTGCGACTTCAATTGCGAAGCAATAATTTCCCGGTAAATTTCCGAGCTTTCGGCCAGTTCCTCATGGCTTCCTCTGTCCAAAATCTCCCCTCTTTCGAGAACGAAAATTTCGTCCGCGTCTCTGACGGTCGCCACCCGCTGAGCAACAACCAAAACTCCCCGATCCGCCAGCTTGGCCCGAATAGCCGCGCGGATTTTCTTCTCGGTCGAATAATCCAGCGCCGAGAAGCAGTCGTCGAAAATATAGAAGTCCGATTCTCGAATCAGACCGCGGGCGATCGAAAGTCTTTGTTTTTGTCCGCCCGAAAGGTTCACCGCGTTTTGGGCGATGTGAGTATCCAGCCCCTCCGGAGACGCTCTGAAGAAATCGCCCATCTGCACCATGTCGAGAACTGCCCAAATCTCGTCGTCGGCGGCGTCCTTTTTTCCGGTTTGAATATTTTCCCTGATGCTGCCCGAAAATAGGAAGCTTGATTGGGGCACATACGTCACGATTCCGCTGATTTCCTCTCTCGTCAAAGTCTGGACGTTTCTGCCGTTTAAACATATTCGTCCTTGATAGGCGTCGTAGTCGCGCAACAACAGCTTCAGAAGAGTTGATTTGCCGCTTCCGGTCGAACCGATGATCGCCTTCGTTTCACCCTTCTTCAGACAGAAGTTGAGATTTCTCAGGGTCGCCCGGCGGGAGCCGGGATAGTAGAAGTCTATATCCCGGAATTGGATCCCTTCGCTCTCCGACTCCAAACTGTCTTCTTTAATATCCAGAAGCTCATCCTTGGACAGGATCTCCGCGATTCTGTCGATGGAAACCTTCGACCGGGGGATGATGGTTATGATAGCGGCGAATTGCTGAATATTATTCAAGCTGATTATCGCGTATTCGATCAGACCGATCAGAACTCCGAGCTTAATCGTACCTATCTGGGCCCGCCCGCCGCCCAAAAACAAAATGACCAAAATCAGGATATTGGTAAACAGTAAAATGAGAGGGCTGAGGAGCATCATCGTCGATTCCGACTTAACGCTCGCCTCATACGCCTCTTCCGTCGCCTTTCCGAACTCCTTCACCTCGTGGTCGGACTTGTTAAAGGCTCTTATGACTCGAATTCCCCTTATATTTTCCCGGAAAAGCCGATTGATCCGGTCGATGGAGACCCGTATGCGGGCATATTGGGGAAGCGCTCTCGTTGTCAGGAATAAACCCAACAGGAAGATGAGCGGAATGATGATCAGGATGATCGAGGCTAATTGCGCATCCAGCGAAAACGACACCGCCAACGCTCCTATGACGGTTATAGTAAGCGTGAAAATTTTTCTCAAAGACAAATCGATTAAATTCGAAACCTGTTTAACGTCGTTCACCGTTCTCGTAACTAATGTGGAATTGGAAAAGCCCGTCCTCGTCTCCTTCGACCAGTCGACGACTTTTTCGAACAAATCCGATCTTAAATCTCTGGATATTCCCGCGGTAACTTTTGTAAGAAAAAATATGGAAATCAGCAGAGAAGCTATGTTTAGAACGGTCGCCGCCAGCATGAGCAGACCACGGTGAACAATTGCGTTCATGTCCTTCATCATTATTCCGGAGTCTACGATATCCACCATCAGGCGCGGGATCCAAAGCTGCGCGAACACCCAGATACCGGCGAAGAAGAGCTGGCCGACAATAAACTTCGAATATTTTTTCGCGTATTTTATCAGCATGTCATTCTTTCACCTTCATATATTAAAAATGCCTTTAATACTCTTGGCTCGCCGCGACCATCATTATACCCTCAAAGAGAGCTTTCGAGAAATTTACTTTCTGGCGGCAAGAGCAGGGCATATGAAACTCGGTAAATGCCCGACTCGCCAACATTCTCAATCTTTTTATGACGTAAAAAGGGAGCCGAATCAATGTTCGGCTCCTCCGTGTTAATTGCTTATCTTAACAGCCGGCTTTAACCTAACTCTTTTGTTTCGATGACCTTTTTTTGCGGAGGGCAAACAGCAACTCTCCGACAACGACAGGCAACAAGCTCAGCGACCACAGATAGGCCCCGAAATTCTCGCCCGTTATCGGCAAAGTTTCATCCGAAACTGCCGCCGGATTTGTTTTCGCAGGCTCGGCTGCTACCGCCGTTCCTTGCGGGGGCAGTACCGCCCAAACCATCAACAATACCATAAGCAAGATCGCTGTTTTCTTCACTTTCATATGTCGCTTTTTCCTCCCGTTTATTTATCAATTTCTGCTCACGGAGTCATTTTAACTTGGGAAAGTTTTTTTGTAGTGTGATTATTTGTCACTACTTTTTATTTTTTTGCAGATTTTGCTAGGCACCTTAAATCAACGGTTTCTTTTGCTATCGTTTAGAATGCGCCTCCGCCCTCTTCCGGCCAACCTTCCGGCTGTCCGTCGTAGCCGTCAGCCACGACATCGAAAAGCGGGTAGAAGTTGGCATAAGTGTAGTCAAATACATCGTTCGCATCCGCCACGATCACGTCCCAGCGCCCGTTGGAATAGACCTCCGCATCGGGCCAGTCTTTAGCGTATTTATGCTCCACTTGTTTGGCAAAACCGTAAGATTCCAAACGCTTGCGGTAGGCATCGATGTCCGCTTGCTTGTAGACAATGTCCGTTGTGCAGAAGCTTTTGTCATGAGCCCAGCCGACGCCCATGATTTCGCCTGTCACCGGCGTCGGGATCTCCTCCGGCCAGCCCTCAGGCGCAGGTATGCCCGGTTCCGGATCCGGCGTGAGCTGTTTTTCGGTCTCGCTCGGGGCGGG
>JAAZIX010000008.1 GCA_012800655.1 Clostridiaceae bacterium
AGATAATACATATATTCGGCATTGGCTCGCAGATCGTCCGGCACTACCGGTAAGGTCTTTCGCAGTAATTCAGCGCCGGCATCGAACAGATCCCGCATTTTTTCACTGGCGTTTAGCGACTCCACAACGCGGAAGGAAAAGAGTGAAGCTCGGTACTCGCCGTGTGATTTGTAGTTTGTGACGAAAATACTGTTCCCAAAATAAGCAAAGGGTTCGGCCTCGATTGTATATGGTCGCTCGAATACCAGTGGGAAGGAAGGGCCGGTGCGGAAAGGACCATATTGATCTTCATTTGAGGTACGGTAGTAGGTAATGGCTTCACTCCACAGACGCCAAACTTCAAGGATCTTTAGAGCGGCCTCAGCACCGAAGTCGCGCTCGGCCAAACGAGCCAAAATGATTTCCGGATCGGGGGTATTGGACAAAAAATGCCACTTGGTCATCTCACTGATAAACGACGGCCAGAATCCGTAATGGTGCGATTCCATCAGTCCGGACAGTCCGTATTTCTCTCGGGCTTCCAGGAGGGCTGAATGGCGCTTTAGCCATTGCCAGGGTACCGGTTCATAAGGAACCGTCCCGAAGTCCCATGTAAGGCCGGCGGTATTGCACATGGTGTAGAGCGTGAGTCCGCGCTGATGCGCACGCTCGGCCTCGCTGAGAAAATACTCACCGGCGGTCGGGTGCATCAACGAATAATCGGCCACCGTGGCTTCTATATCACCCTGCGGCAGAGTGCCGGTACTCTCGCCGACCCGGACATTTTGGAACATGGAAAAAGTGGCCTGGAGCGTTATGTCAGCGGGTAGATTGTCGATCAGGGCAAGACGCGGTTCCGCCGGTACCCAGCCCCAATTGTAGGTCCAAAAAACGATGTCGGCATCGGGACGATGTTTGCGCACGCTGGAGCTGACAATCTTTAGCCAATCCGGGTAGTCATAGCACGGCCACCAGCCTGGGCTGGGCTTACGCTCCTCATCGGATATTCGGCTAAAACGCGGTTTATCGAGACGCAGACGACCGGTCGTGTGCGGATCTTTGCTGGGAAATTCACAGGACTCACCGACCAGGATAACCCCTCTGAAGGCCGGGCAAGCCTCAAATACCGAACCGTACAGCTGATCGTAGAATTCCTCCGCCAACGGATCATCTAGGGCAAAACTGCTGACCAGGTAACTGTACATATAAACATTCAAACCGTAGCGAAAGGCACGCCGACAAAGATCATTGAAGTCCAGGTAGCCATAGGGCGTCTGGTTGATGCCGGTGACAAAGACCAGGATTGAATCAAAACCGTGATGGGCAATTTGCGCCAAGTGAGTATCCGGATAGTCGTCTAAGCCATAACCGGAGTGCACCATGCGCGGTGAGAAGAGCGGATAATGAGCTTCTACTCCCGGTGTTAAGTAGGGCGCGCGGCGGAAATTGAGCAAATCTTCAAGGAAGAACGCACCCTGCTGTGTCCCCGAACTGTCAAAGCCGGCTATATACACAACGTCCGCATGCGTATCAATCCGAAAACCGCGCGGGTGAGCGGCATTTTCGCCCAAGTCGGCGGCGGTAAGCCCCCATTGCTCGGCAGTCGCCAAAATAATTTTTTTGATTGCGGGGACAGAGCCGACAACAACCGATTTGCCGACCGGTCCTTCGCTTTGTTTTGCATCCGATTCGGCGGCGCGCCATACCGGCAATTCGTCAACTTTTTCAATGCGTAAATCCAGACCCTGCGACACGGCAAAATAATCCGTCAGATCACGGGCGGCACAATCCAAAATCACATCTTCAACTGCAAGCCTGGTTATAATCGTGTCGGCATCAATCTGAACTTCTCCGTCCCGGGCTTTTCTGGAATAATCGCGCCGAGCCGTGTGCACCTGATCCAGGCGTTTACGAAAATCATAATTACGTTCAGTTTTTAACAGCATAGTTTCCTCCGGAATCTTAGTAGCCGAATATAAAGGTATTGTAATTATATCAACTTTCGGGACAAAACAGATGAAAATGCAGCTTGTTCTCTAAAACTTTATGTCCAATCACCCCATCTTTTCAACCACTATGGAGGCAAAACGTCTATAATCACATGGGGCGATGAATTACCTACAATAGGCTCGCCGGACAGACTATCCGCACGCGGGAAGTCGGAAGGAGTACGATGCAAACAGTTACTTGCGAAGATTTAGTATTAGCCTTTCAGAGACTGAACATAGTTCCGGGAGACATCGTCATTACTCACTCGTCATTGAAGAGCTTCGGGCAGGTTGTCGGCGGCGCTGATAGCGTAATCGATGCCTTGCAGCTTTGCGTTGGCGAGACCGGCACTTTGGTTTTCCCGACCCTGGTGCAACACAACTTCGAGCGTGCCTACGAAACCTGGGATAAGGACAAATCTCCCTCCGACGTAGGGCTGATCAGCGAAACTTTTCGTCTGCGCCCCGGCGTTCTGCGCAGTGACCAGGCCACGCATTCCATTGCCGCCCTCGGTCCGGCGGCCGCCGAACTGGTTGCTGACCATGGTGCTTACGGCTTACGTGACGGCCCTTTCGGCCAGACTCCCTTTGCCTGGGCTTCACCCTGGCAAAAACTCTATTTTTGTCGCGCCAAGATTCTCTTCCTGGGTGTCACTATGCTTTACAATACATTTAAGCACCTGATTGAGTATTGTCTGGCGGAATATCGGGTCGAACGTATTTGCGATCCCGAGCGTCGCGCGGCGGCCTTGGCCGAACTTGAGCGTTTTAACCATCCCGGAGTTTGGCTCTGGATCAATGCGGAACAAATCGAGCGGATGTTAGAGGAAAACGGGCTGCTCTCCCGCACTACTTGCGGTGCCTCCCGACTGACCACTTGCCGCGCCGATACCTGCTTTGACATTACCTTTGCCGCCGTCCTTGCGCATCCGGAAGACTGGTTGAAAGAAGCGGCCCTGGACTGGTGGCAACGCTATAGTATTTGAGCCGCCCCGTCGGCATTGAAACAGCGCCGCACGGATGGCTACATAACACCGTCGCACCGACGGCGGAACAACTAAGGAGGATTATTATGTTTATTGATATCCACGCCCATGCGTATCGCCGCCCGGTTCCCGGATTTAATGACTTTTGTTCGGCAGAGCAACTGATCGCCCGCTATGACGAATTGCGAATAGAGCGCGGAGCCGTGCTCCCCATTGTTAGCCCGGAGATCTATCTGCCCCAGTCGAACGAGGATATCCTCGAGATGTGCGCCGAGCATCCGGATCGCCTGATCCCGTACTGCAACATTGATCCGCGTTCGCTAACCAATTCACCGGAAGCGAATTTTACGCCGCTTCTGACCTTCTACAAGGAACAGGGCTGTAAAGGTCTCGGTGAAGTAATGCCGAATATGCCCCTGATGGATCCGCTGGTGCAGAATCTGTTACGCCATGCCGAGCGAGTCGGTTTGCCGGTCGTCTATGATGGCTCGGACCAGCTGACTGGTGATTTCGGTCTCTATGATGATCCGGGTCTGCCGCAGTTGGAACACACCCTGCAACGCTTTCCCAATCTGAAGCTGTTTGGCCACGGACCGGTATTCTGGTCCGAGATCGGGCGCCTGAAGACACCGGGCGAACGTAGCTTCTTATATAATCTGAACGGCAAACAGATCGGACGTCTCCCGACTCATCCGATTGAAGAAGAGGGTGTGGTACCGATTCTCTTCCGCCGCTATTCCAATCTATTCGGTGATTTGTCCGACTTCACGGCTTGTAACGCCCTCGCACGGGATGAATCCTACGGTCCGCGCTTCGTCGAAGAGTTTCAGGATCGCCTGTACTTCGGCACAGACATGTGTTTCCCGACCATGCCGGTACCGCTACCGGATCTGCTGATTCGCTGGCGTGATCAGGGCAAGATCAGTCGTACCGCTTTCCGCAAAGTCGCTTACGATAATGCCGCAGAGTTGCTGGAGATTTAGATGCAAATTTATATTTGGCAGAGCAAAA
>JAAZIX010000089.1 GCA_012800655.1 Clostridiaceae bacterium
AGGTAAACCGCGGCGGCCACCAAAACCGCCAGCCAGACGTTCTGCTTGGCCGGAAAATACATTAAAACAAAAGCCAACAGTGCGGCCAGTATGGCCAGTACAGTACGGCGAATTTCTTTTTTAACTTTTCGATCCACTAGTTATACCCCTTCACCGACTTAAAAGCGGCCGTCAGATCTTTGCGACCGTCAAAAACACGCGCCCGACTCAATTGCGCCAGGTCTTCCAGCTGACTCGCATCGGCTGAACCGTACATGATCGAAAAAATCGGAATATCGAGTCCCGTAGCTTCGTAATCCTTGAAAAGATCCTGCTTCCGCGAGGTCGAGGAAACGCCGTCCGTCAACACGACGATCGCCGGCTGATACTTGCTCAGTTCGCTCCTGTCCTTTTTGAATATATCGAGAGCCGCGGAGAGAGCGATATACATATCCGTTCCGCCGCCAGCATCGATTTTCCTCAGTCTGCTATAGGCGTTTTCCAGTTCGGAGCTGTTGCCCATCGCCGCAAAGGTGTCGATAATGCCGCCGTTAAAGGAAATAAAGTAACTGCGATCCTGAGGCGTTCCCTGGAGCAGATGCTGCCGCGCCCTGTTCTCGAGCAGAAGTTCCGCCAGACCGTTCAACATTTGGGTGCGTCCCGCGCCGATCATCGAGCCCGAGTAGTCCAGAACATAAACGGTGTAGCCCGGCTTCTTGAACGAGGTCTGATAGAGGTTCAGCGCCCGCTCGACCGTCTCGGCGCGCGGCATCGTGATCGGCGCGAGTATGCGTTCCGTATCGATGCCCCAGCGCGTGAATACTTCTTTTTGGTCGGCATATATTCTGCCGTAGGCATCGCGGCGACCGGTAGCCACGATCTTACGCTGCGTGGATTCTTCAAGCAGATAGTTCTGCAGATCCAGGAAGAGCTTCTCCTTCGCCTCCCGCCCGCTTCCGCTGACGAAGGCCAAAGGACTGTCGGCCAGAGAAATCGCATCCTTGGGATAAACGGCAACCAGAGTCTCGCGTCCGGCCGCTTTGAGCTTTTCATTCGCGGAAATCACCAGCGCCTCATAATTGACCATGGCGTCGTAATTTCCCTCCAAGAAGAGGTCGACCAGCCAGTTCGAGGATCCGGAGGAACGATTAACCCCGGCGAGCAACTTCTTGATCTCCTCAATCAACTGCGGATCGTCCAGATCGGCGTCCTGCAACACCTCCCCTTCCCCTGCCAGAGCGGTCAGGAAGGCCAAATAAGAACTGGCCCCCGAATTGGACTGGGTGGCGGAAGTCATGGCAAAGCTGAGCTTCCCCTGTTCTATCGCCTCAATAATGTCCCGCAGTTTGACGTCGTCGCGATTCAGATTAAGTTCCTGTGCCTTTGATTCGGTTATGCCGAAGACAATCGGCGTATTGGAAATGCTACTGGTGTGTTTGAGGATGCGCTTTGTGTCGCCCATTGTCAGCCACATCGAACTCGCCGGCCACAACGCGTCGTATGGGACAGTGCCGGTGCGCAACATATTCATGATATCGAGGCTTCCCAGATAGGTCACTTCAATCTTCACCTTATTCTTAGCGGTATATTCGCTGAGAATCGGCTCCAATTCCTTGTTCTCCGAGCCGCTGACGATACTCAGTAGCGGTCCCGATCCGGTCGTGAAATGGACTTTGCGATGACTGCCGCTATCTCCGCCGTTGTCGCCGAATAAGTCGCAACCGACTAAAATCAGCCCGCCGAGTGCCAGCAGAATTGCCAGAAAAACACTTACTGACCTTCTCATCATCTCCCCTTTCCCGAGCGCTTTTGCGCTCACTTCAATTTTAGGAAAGATGTGTCAAGTTTTTGTAAAATTACGGTAAAAATCAGATGTTTTCGCGGCGTTTCCCGCTCCAATTAGAGCTCAGCGCCGACGTCGGGCAGACGGCTTTGCAACGCCCGCAACGGATACATTCGACCGAGTTGAGGTTCTTGCGCACCTCGATATCCATCGGGCACTCGCGCTCGCAGAGGCCGCAGTCAACACAGGCGGACGGCGTGAAGTTGAGTTGATAGAGGCTGAACTTATTGCACAGTCCGTACCAGGCTCCCAAGGGGCAGACATAACGGCAGAAGGGGCGGAAAAGCGTCATGGACAGTAGGATGATCAGTATGGTCAGGGCGGTCTTCCAGGAAAAGACCCAGCCGAGCATCAGGCGCAGGCCGGGATCCGC
This sequence comes from Clostridiaceae bacterium, assembly GCA_012800655.1. Taxonomy (GTDB): domain Bacteria; phylum Bacillota; class Clostridia; order Saccharofermentanales; family Fastidiosipilaceae; genus JAAZIX01. The sequence goes on from JAAZIX010000089.1 coordinate 2,196, forward strand.
GCCGGCGAGCAGAAGCGGCCAGCCGCCTGAGGCGGTGCCGGCGGGACAGACATATTGGCAAAACAGCGGTGATTTCACCAACTCCCGCCAGGCCAGAACCGGAAAGATTAAGACCAAAAAACCGAGCAGGATGAATTTGATGCTACGGAGCAGGCGGTCGAGTTTGCCGGAGCGGAACAGCTTCAGCTTCGGTAGCGGAATTTTGTGCAACAGTTCCTGGAACCAGCCGAAGGGACAGAGACGCCCGCAGATCAGCCGACCGAAGATCAGGCCGAAGCCGAGCAGAAAGCCGATGACATAATAAGGAATTTTGACCAGCGGATCGAGCACCAGGCTCTGCCAGGAGCCGAGCGGACAGGAGCCCAAAGCGCCGGGACAGGAATAGCAGTTCAGCCCGGGAACGCAGACGTGCTTTAGTTCACCCTGATAGATTCTGCCCCGGAAAAATCCGCCCAAATTAGCGTTAGTCAATAGTGTAAAGCCGGCCTGTCCCCAAAAGCGACGCCGCTCATGCAACTTCAGCCGCATAGGACCGCGGGGACTTTTCCTTCTTTTCGTTTCGACACTCATCTAACCTAACCCGATACATTCTAGGCAGACATAAATCGCCTTACGCAATACGGCGGCATGCTGGTCAAATGCGATGCCCAAAATGAGGGCGGTCAGGGCCAAAGCCCCGAGTCCGATCTGCAATATGCGCCGTCGTATCGGTCTGTTCCCTGCTGTCACGTCGGTGATTTTGTTCTCTTGTTTCGGTTTTGAGCGCAATCCTCATTCCTCCGCGGGCAGCCCAACCGCCCATCAATTGGCGGCATGATCATTTAGTGACATGGTCAATCACCGCGTCGATATATTCAATATAGACCTCGGGAGTGTTCTTGTTGAAGCCGGTGAATTCGCCGACAATCGTCACTTCGTAGACGATCTTGAAGCTCGGCAAGCCGCCGACTCCGAACATCGCCGCATTATTTCTCGCCAGATCCGTATTCACCTTAATCACGAGCAGGCGGTCGCGGTGGCTTTCGGTCAGCCCGTCCACAAAAGGCTCGGCATCGATACAAAAGCCGCACCACTCGGCCCAGAAGTCGATGAATACCGGCGTTTCCAGTCCCTCCAACAAAGCGCGCAAGTCAGTAATACGATAATGCTTTACCCGGCCGTCGACATAGCGCAACAACACATTGCCCTCTTTGCGCCACTCGGTGATTTCCTCCAGCCCGTTGATCAGCTCAAGATCGGCGGTGCTGAGCCCGGCACCTCCCGAATCGTTATCGGTCGAGGAAGAGCCCCCCGCGTCGGTCGACGCCGTTTCCGCCGGCTTCGTACCCGTGGGAGGGGTCTTCGGGTCGGACTGACAGGCGGACAGAATCAGAGCTAAGACCAAAATCAACGGCAAAACAAAGCGACGCAATTTACGCTTACGCTCGTTTTTCTCCGTAACAACATCAATATTTCTTATATTCATCGAGATCTACCCCCGTTTTTTTCTTGCTTACAAATAAACATAACACAGCGGTCGAATAAATATTGCCACCGGGGGTACCGTTTTTGGCAATACTTATATTTACTGTTTCAACTTGTCTATTTGCTGTTCGAACTCGTCTGTTTGCCGTTCGGATTGCCTGCTTTGCGTTCAAGTTCGTCTGATCGTTCTAATTCAAACGACCGTTCAAATTCGACTGACCGTTCGCGTTCGAATTCGGCCAGAGCGGCATAGTCCTCCCGGCTCAGGTTCAGACGAACAAAGAGATCCGGGCGCTTATGTAAGGTCTCGCTGAGACCGGAGAGATAGCGCCAACGGTCGATCTGGGCATGGTGGCCGCTCAGCAACACCTCGGGAACCGTGAGTCCTTGCCACTCCTGCGGCTTGGTGTACTGTTTGGCTTCGAGCATCCCGGAAAAATGCGACTCTTCCTGCCAAGCCGCGGAATCCGGCAAGACACCCGGCCACTGGCGCGCCACTGCATCGATCAGGACACAGGCCGGCAGTTCTCCGCCGGTCAGGACATAATCGCCGATCGAGACTTCCTCAAATCCCACGAATTCGATAACGCGCTCATCGACACCCTCGTAATGACCGCAGAGAATCAGCAAATGCCGCGCGGCGGCCAATTCGGCTATATATTCCTGGTCCAGTACCCGTCCTTTCGGCGACATATAAATAAGCCGCGGAGTTGTACCGCCGGCTTCGTCGGAGGGAGAGCCGGGGTCGTCGGAGGGAACGTCGGGGTCAAACTCACAAGCGGAAACCGCCCGCCCCGCCAATGCGGCCCGCAGACAGTCATATATCGGCTGACAACTCATCAGCATTCCGGTGCCGCCGCCGTAGAGCGTATCGTCGACCTTGCCGTAATCGTTGTCGGCGAAGTCGCGGATCTGATGCGTCCGCAGTTCGAAATGGCCCGCCGCCAGGGCGCGACCGATTATACTGGAATCGCATACCGCCTCAACCAGCTCGGGGAACAGCGTCAGAACATCAATCCTCGGAACCATATCTGTTTGCGATCAAATACGCGCATCACCGTCGCACATTACATTCTTTATTCGTCATACACTTCCCAGAGACCTTCCGGGAGGTTGACCTCGATCTCCGCCCGCTCTATGTCGACACGGCGAACTATCGAAGCGATAAAAGGGATCAGGATCGGACGCATACCGGAACGTTCAACTTCGAGGAGTTCATAAATCGGGATGGCAAAGCTGCCTGTCACCGTGCCGATCCGGCCGCGCTTGTCGTCGATAACCGCGCAGTTGCGCAGATCTTCGACATAATAATTGTCCTGTTCGAGTTCGGGCATGTGCTCGCGCGACTGAGCCAGGACTGAGCCGCGCAGCTTCTCCGCCGCCTCACGCGTGTCGACGCCTTCGATATAGGCCAGAGCGTGGTCGATACCGAACAACTCAACAGTGACCGATCGGCGCCGCTGCCAATCGCCGGCGGGCAAAAGCCAACAGCTCCCGGATACCGTCAGCGACTCGGGTGAGCCGCCCAGCAGGTTCAACCTGACTGCGCCTTTGACCCCGTGGGGACTGGCGATTCTGGCTATGCGATAATATTCCGGAAGCTGTCTGGACATTGCTCCATTCGGTTTTATTTAGCTGAGAAACTCAACCATAATACGGACACCCAAGTGGATGCCGCGCGCCTTCATGATCGTGCGAATTGCCTGGGCACGGCGACCTTTGCGGCCGATAACCCGCCCGACGTCATCTTCGTCACAGGCAACTTCAAATTCGACGCTATCACCGTCAACATGGGAACGAATCTGAACGGCGTCCGGCTGCATAACCAACGAACGCACCATCACCGAGAGAAGCTCCGTGAGGTTATCCAGCTCTGCGTCGTCAACGCCCTGTGCGTCCTCGACTTCGTCGACAACATCGTAATCCGCCTCGGCATCATAATCCGCTTCGGCGTCATAATCTAATTCAATATCTGTTCTTTCTTCGTTTACGCTCATTTGATTACTCCTGTCTTTTTCAGCAAAGCGCGGACGGTATCCGTCGGCTGTGCTCCTTTGTCCAACCAGCTCTTGGCGGCTTCCGCATCGATCGTAACCTCGCTGGGATTGGTTAACGGATTATACGTACCGATCTGATCGATAAATCTTCCGTCGCGAGCCACCCTTTCATCTGCCACGACAATGCGATAGAAAGGCTGTTTCCTCGCACCGACGCGTTTCAGTCTGATTTTTACTGCCATCTGTCAGTATCCTCCATCTAATTATAAACAGTCAGTCTTAACCGTCCGTTTAATTACATACTACATCCCCATACCGGGAAAGCCGGGGAAACCGCCCCGTCCGCGCCCCTTGCGGCCGCCTTTGCGACCCTTACGACCGCCGCCGAATTGTTTCATCATTTGCTTCGTCGATTCGTACTGACGCACCAGGATATTCACATCCTGTACGGTCGTTCCGGAACCCGTGGCGATGCGCCGCCGCCGACTGGCGTTGAGCAGTCGCACATTATAACGCTCCGCCATGGTCATGGAGCGGATAATGGCGATATTCCGAACGATCGACCTGTCGTCGACATCGCTCTGTTGCACGGCCTTTTTCCCCATGCCCGGGATCATGCTCAGGATATCCTGTACCGAGCCCATCTTCTGCACCTGCTCGAACTGTGTCAGCATATCCTGCATCGTGAATTCGTCACGACGAATATTGCGCATCGTGTCGCGCGCCGCCCGTTCGTCCACCGTCGCGGTGGCTTTTTCGATCAGGCTGAGCACATCACCCATGCCCAAAATGCGCGAGGCCATCCGATCCGGATAGAAGGGTTCGAGATCCTCGACCTTCTCCCCGACGCTGGCAAACTTAATCGGCTTATTCGTGACCTTATAGATGGACAACGCCGCGCCACCGCGAGCATCGCCGTCAAGCTTCGTCATGATAAAGCCGTCCAGGCCGATTTGGCGGTCAAAGTCGAGGGCGATATTCACCGCTTCCTGTCCGATCATGGCATCAACGGTAAGCAGACGCTCGGTCGGTTTGACGACATTCGCAATCGCCTTGAGTTCCTGCATCATTTCACTGTCAATCGTCATACGTCCGGCGGTATCGACGATCAGGGTGTCGCACATCAGATAGCGCGCCCGTGCCACGCCTTCGCGGGCAATCTGCACGGCATCCTTCTCCTCCGGCTTGATAAAAGACGGAACATCAGCGGCCTGAGCCAGAATCGCCAGCTGGTGCGCGGCGGCCGGACGATGCGTATCGACCGAGACCAGCAACGGGCGTTTGCCCTGTTTCTTCAGGTGCAGACCCAGCTTCGCGCTCGCCGTCGTCTTACCGGAACCCTGCAGACCGAAGAGCATAATAACCGTGAAACCGCTCGGGCTGACGGTTAACTTCGCCGGCGCGCCGCCGAGAATATTGACCAGCTCTTCATGAACAACCTTAATGATCTCCTGACCCGGAGTCAGACTCTCGGTGACCTTGCTACCGCGGCAGGCCTCGGCCACCGTGTCGGTGAACTCTCTGACTACGTCGTAGTTGACGTCCGCCTCAATTAGGGCGGTGCGTACGGTGCGCATCGCTTCCTTGATATCCTTCTCCGTGATCCGCGACTTGCCGCGCATCATACGGGTAAATCTTTCAAAGCGTTCGCTTAAACCCTCAAACAAGGTCGGCCTCCTTCTCTTCCGTGCTCGGAACCGCATTATTCCGTTCATAGCCGAGGATATCGGCCAAATCGCACAGATACGGTTCGATTATACCCCGCAACTCCGGCTCCTGCCCGTCCAGCCATGAATCAAAATCCGCGAACCAGTCGCGCAGACGTCGTTCGTCCTTCAGTTGTCCCAGGTTAGCCTCATAGGCGCTCAGTTGTTCGGCGCCGCGGTTGATCCGATCGTAAACCGCCTGTCGGCTGATCCCGCGCAAAGCGGCAATCTCCGATATCGTCAAATCCTCATCGGTATAAAGCTGCATCAGCTCGCGCGTATGATCCGTCAGCATGGACCCGTAAAGATCCATGAGAATGTTCATGCGCTCGCGCCGCCGTAGCCTTTCTATATCCGCCTGCGCGGGTTTTGTCATCGTCTCATTAGGCATCGGGGCTATTTTAACACAGTTTGGAGTCTTGTCAAGCTGTTTTGCTTGACTTGATCATATGACACTTTTGCCCCTCCGATTGTATACTTAGAATGAACGGTGGAAATTATCGAAATGAAATAAGCAAATTCACATACGCGGATGTAAAAGCTTTTGTGGGAGGACAGTAAGCAATTTCCCCGACCCCGAAGAACCTGCAAAGTTGCCGAAAGCAGTGGCTCAACCTGGGTCGAATTATTCCCATGCCGCTCAGTTATGCACCAATCGCTACCACTTGTCATACAGTTCAACTAAATCGTCTGGCTTCTGATCCCCATCAAAGAGCGCATACGCCATTCCCCGAATCATAAACGAAGGATCAAAATGAGCCTTAAAGGGAGGTGTGAAGTCTCTGTCTTCAAAACCGACTAATAAGGGCATATTCGCAAAAGAATCCATCTTTTTATCCGTGTGATATCCCCATGATATTGACGGGTTATTTCTGACGCAAACCTCACCAAAATACATGGCAATATCACGTATGATATATTCCGTTTCCAGAGAAAATTGTCTTGATTGCTCGTTCAATACAGCCTCGGCGATTTCTTTTGGCTGCCCCCTTAACTCCCTTCTCAACTCCTTCATTTTTATCACGGGTGTTTTTTCTATTTCGGCAATCTCTAAAAACCAGGTCCAAATATCAATTAAGGAATCAACAGAGTAATTTAAATCAACACCCGAATAATTTCGCAAATACTCTATCCGCGTTCCAAGCCGGCTCTTATACCACTTAAAAAACTCCTCGGCTTCTCTTGGAGTAAATTCTTCAAACGGTTTGCTCAGAGGTGGAATTAGGATGGGATAATTAACTTTCTTTTTGCGCCAATACGTTCCCCCAAAACAGGAGGTAATCCTTGCAACGACCCCTTTCAAACAATACTTATGTTGCTTATTTTTCACTAGAGTTTTCTCCCTTGTGGCGCAAAGTGCACCAGGTAACGCTTCGCGACAATGTCGACGTCCGCCCCAGTATATCCGTTAATCGCTCAGTTATCTAGCGGGCGAACCGAGCAACCCGTTAGTCAGTCATCGCAATTTTTGTCCACCCACCTCGGAGGGCGGAGATCCGCCAAGGTCGCTCTGCCGATGCCTCAAGGACGGCGGACTACCGCGCTTCGCACAAAAAAGAGTAGGTGGACAGTATTTTCGATCCCTGGCACCCAGCGTCATCCGCACCCGCCGCAACCCACGCCACAACTCCCGCCTCATCGGCTCTCGATCCGCTTTCGGCAACTTTGCAACTTTGTAGACCGAGACCGCTGCCAAAAATTTCCCTTACCTGTAAAAACTACAAATTTGCCAAAAATGGCGGCGAAAATACGGTAAAACATTGTTAGACAATCATATCTCAGTCCTCTTTAGGCAAGTTTGCAACTTACGTGCCAGCGCTGACCCTGGCAACGGTCCCCTGCGGGACACAACCTGCAAAGTTGCCGAAAACGACTCCGCAAGCGCCGAGGAGCACCGACACACGCCCCCGCCAGCACCGGCAAGCGCTGGTCAGCGCCGGTCAGCGGCGGCAAACGTCGTTACTATGATACAACGGCACCTGCCGGGGACATCCCCAACAGGTGCCGTTGCGTGGAATTTCGTGAGGCCGACTCCATTCCACTAGTGACTGTATCGCATTTCACTGTCCTTCCATAATGTCTACAAAGTCTTGTTGAACCCGACCCGAACGCTGCCGCTGACCGAGAACAGGAACAGATTCAGCGAATAGCTTACCTTGACCGAGCCGCTGACCTTCCATTTGTTCTGCGGCGGCAGGGATTCGAGCTTACAGCGCGCATCTAGCATAAAGCTGATGATGTTGTAGCGCTTACCTAAAGCTATTATCCCGCCTTCGAGTCCGCCCTTGAGGTAGATTTCCAACTCTATGCCTTTACCTAATTCGCCGAAATGATAGGCTCCGTCGATACCGGCGTATACATAGCCCTTCAGGTAGACGATAGCGATTTCCACCGACTTTTCGAAGCCGAACTCTGCCTTGAACTTGATAAACGACTGGCCTTCTTCATTAAAGCGGAAACCCAGTCCGAGACCGATGTGATAGATCCAGATATTGCCC
>JAAZIX010000090.1 GCA_012800655.1 Clostridiaceae bacterium
ACGAGTTCGGTATCGACTATATCGAAGCCGGCAATCCGGGCAGCAACCCGAAGGACCTCATGTTCTTTGAACGCCTGCGGACGGAAAATCTCCGCCATGCCCGCGTGACAGCCTTCGGCAGCACGCATCGCAAAGGCATCGACGTCGCCGACGATGCGAACGTACAATCGCTCCTGTCCGCCGACACTCCCGCCGTAACCATCTTCGGCAAAGCCTGGGACCTCCACGCCGAAAAAATCCTCCGCATCACCAAGGAAGAAAATCTGGAGATTGTCTACAACACGGTTAAATTTTTTAAAGATCGCGGCAAAGAAGTCATTTTCGACGCCGAGCACTATTTCGACGGCGCTATCGCCAACGAAGCCTACGCCCTGCAGGTTCTGCGGACCGCGTACGATGCCGGCGCCGACTCCCTCTGTCTCTGCGACACCAACGGCGGCACTCTGCCGGAGGCGATCAGAGACATGACCGCCACCGCGGTGAGGCTCTTCCCCGACAGAACTATCGGCATTCACTGCCATAACGACACCGGCTGCGCGGTCGCCTCATCCATCTCCGCCGTACTCGTCGGAGCCGCACAGGTTCAGGGCACTTTCATCGGAAACGGCGAACGTTGCGGCAATGCCGACCTGTCGATAATCATCCCCAATCTGCAACTTAAACTCGGCTATAACTGTATCGACAACGACATGTCCGCGCTCTACGGCGCCGTGCGGGAAATCTGCGAAATCAGCAATATGCGCGTCTATCGCCAGCGTCCCTACGTCGGCGACAGCGCTTTCGCCCACAAAGGCGGCATGCATATCGACGGGGTGAGCAAATTCCCCGCCTCTTTTGAACACATTGAGCCCGAATCCGTCGGCAACAGCCGCCGCTTCCTAATGAGCGAAGTCTCCGGCCGTTCCACCGTCATCAAAAAACTCGAGACCGTCGCGCCCGAATTGAGACGCGACTCTCCTGAGGTTGCAGAGATCCTCGAAAAGCTCAAAATGCTGGAGAATGAAGGCTACCAGTACGAGGGCGCCGACGCCAGCTTCGAACTCATGGCGCTACGCCTGCTCGGCCGCTTCCAACCCCATTTCAAACCCCTGATGTATCGCACCAGCGGCGAATATCCGCCGCCGATCAGAGAACGGAGCGCTTCGGCAATATTGAGCATCGAGGTCGACGGACGCGAAGAAACCACGGCCTCAATGGGCAACGGTCCCGTAAACGCCCTCGACAACGCCCTGCGCAAGGCTCTATCCGTCTTCTACCCCGGACTGAGCAATGTCCGTCTCAGCGACTATAAGGTGCGCGTCCTGACCGGCGCCGAGGCCACCGCCTCCAAGGTCCGGGTTTTGATTGAATCGACCGACGGCGAAAAATCCTGGACCACCGTCGGCGTCAGCACCGACGTCGTAGCCGCCAGCTGGGAGGCACTTTGCGACTCCCTGGAATATATACTCTTAAAGAAAGAAGGCAAAGAAGAATGAGCAAGAAAATGACCATGACCCAAAAAATCATCGCCGCCCACTGCGGGCGTGATTCCGTACAGGCCGACGAAATCGTCCTGGC
>JAAZIX010000002.1 GCA_012800655.1 Clostridiaceae bacterium
ATGAATTTTCAGTCGCGCGACCGACAGCGGTGGAAACAGCGCCGGTCGAGCCAGTTTTTGAAGGCAACAATGACATTTGGCTGGAGAAGCTGCCGCTTGAATTGCGTTACCGCATTCGGATTGACGAGCCTATGAGCGCTCATACGACGTATAAGGTCGGCGGTCCGGCGGATTATTTTTTCGCCGCCCGTTCCGTGAATGATTGTCGTCATCTTTTGGCTGCCATTGAAGCCGTCGAGATTCCCATGATAGTCGCCGGGCTCGGCTCTAATATGCTGGTCTCGGACAGTGGTTTCCGCGGTTTAATTCTGAATATCGGTGCAGACTGGACGGGAATTGAGGAGTTGAATATCGAACAGGTCGCGAAACGTTACCGTCTGTCGGCAGATAAAATTTGTGCTGAGCTGGAGCTGCTCGGTCGCGGCGATTATCCCGGTAACCTTGGTAGTGCCCCGGTCTTTTTGATTGCCCAAGCCGGTACGCCGCTGATCGATGTTGCCGCTTTTGCGCGGGCACGTGACTTGGCCGGTCTGGAATTTGCCTGTGGCATTCCGGGAAGCGTCGGCGGTGCGGCAATTATGAACGCCGGGGCTTACGGCGGTTCGATTGAGCAGACCGCTCTGTTCTCCGTTTCTTTGAATCGGAAGGGTGAACTGTATCTGACCGGAGCCGGCGACCGGCCTTTTTCCTATCGTAGTAGCCATTTTAAGAACGCCGGCGCCATCGTTACCGAGGTTGCCTTTGTTGTTCGGCCGGGAGATCCTGAACTGATTCGGATTCGCACCGAGAATTTTACTGCCCGCCGCAACAGGAGCCAGCCGCTGGATCTGCCCAGCGCCGGCTCCGTCTTTAAGCGCCCGCGCAACGACTGCTATGTCGGGCCGATGATTGATAACTGCGGCCTCAAAGGTCTGCGGGTCGGAGATGCCCAGGTCTCCGAAAAGCATGCGAACTTTATCGTCAATGTCGGCGCGGCGACCGCGGCAGATATCAGGAGTTTGATCGCTATGGTCAAGAAGCGGGTTTTCGAGGAGTACGGCGAAGTGCTTGAGCCGGAGATCTGCTTTATCGGCGACTTTGACGCGGAATAGTTGAACCGCCGGCTTTGTAAGGAAGAGTGGGGACGGAAGCGACTTTGCGGGAAAAACGAAAGGATATAACATGGAAGTTATAATTTTGACCGGGATGTCCGGTAGCGGCAAGAGTGTTGTTGCGGATTATCTCGAGGACATGGGCTTCTTTTGTGTGGACAATATTCCGCCGCAGATTTTGGCTAATCTGGTTCGGACTTTTATGCACGGACAGGGCGGTGAGGGATACGGTATCAAGCAGCTGGCCTTTGTTATTGACGTGCGAAGCGCAGAGTTCTTTTCCGGGCTGGAAGAGGCTCTTAATGAGCTGGATGAGCTCGAAATCCGTTGCCGTGTTATTTTTCTTGATGCCAAGGACGAGGTGCTGGTCAGCCGCTATCGTCAGACCCGGCGCAACCATCCGATGGGGTCGAATTTGCCGCTCAGCAAGGCGATCGCGGCGGAGCGTATGTTACTCGCACCGATCCTGGAGCGCGCCGATGACTATATAGATTCATCATCATTTACTCTGCCGCAGATGCGGGACTATATCTACAATCTGGTCGGGAAGTACGAGAGCATTGAACAGCGCGTGTCGATTTTGATTACGTCGTTCGGTTTCAAGTATGGGATACCCGAGGATTGTGATTTAATCGAGGATGTGCGCTTTGTGCCGAACCCGTACTATGATGAAGAGTTGCGGGAGCTCAGCGGCCTGGATCCGGCAGTGCGGGCGAAGGTGTTGGATGATGCGGTGACACAGGGATATTTGCAACGCCTGTTGGATTTATTGCTTTACCTGATGCCGCACTATGTCAAAGAGGGTAAGGTGAGGCTGACGATCGGGATGGGTTGCACCGGCGGCCGCCATCGTTCGGTCGCGATCGCCAAAGCTCTGGGCGAGCGACTGCGCGAGGCCAATCTGCGTGTCGTGGTGGTGCATCGCGATATCGGGCGGGATCTGCTTAGTCAGAACTGATAATATGCAGGCAATGACGGAATATTATGAGGCACTGTTGCGCTTTGTGCGTGATCCTTACTGCGGGCCGAAAATAGTGGTGATCGGCGGCGGAACGGGTCTGGCGACTTTGTTGCGCGGACTGAAGATTTTTACATATCAGCTGACGGCGGTGGTGACCGTGGCGGATGACGGCGGTTCATCGGGGTTGTTGCGCCGCGATATGGGAATTCTCCCGCCGGGCGATATCCGTAACTGTCTGATGGCACTGGCCGATACCGAGCCGCTGATGACCGAGCTGATGAATTATCGCTTTCGTAACGGGAGATTATCGGGACACAATTTCGGCAATCTGTTTATTGCCGCAATGTCCGAGGTCTGCGGGAATTTTTTCGATGCCGTGACCAATTTCAGCGAGGTTCTGCGGGTGAGGGGACGGGTTTTGCCGGTTTCGTTGGAGGATATAACGATTCGGGCCGAACTCGCCGACGGCAGCGTAATTGAGGGAGAGCACTCTATAGGGGAGCGCCGGGCTACTCCGGGGAATCCGATTCGCCGCATTCGCATGACCCCCGAACAGGCACCGGCTTTTGAGCAGGCTGTCGCCGCAATCGATGCCGCCGACCTGATTATCTGCGGACCCGGCAGTCTCTACACGAGTATTATTCCGGATCTTCTCTTTCCCGAAGTGGTCGCCGCGATACGGCGTTCGACCGCGCCGCGGATTTTCGTCTGCAACCTGATGACCCAGCCGTCCGAGACGATGGGCTACGACTGTTCCGATCATATTCGTGCGGTCCTCGACCACGTCGGCATGGAAACGGCGAAAGGGCTGTTCGATTATTGCGTGGCGAGCGACAGCCCGATCTCGCCGGAGACCTTACTCCGCTATGCCGAACAGTCCGCCGAGCCGGTTGTTTTCGATCGTAAAGCCGTCGAGGCGCTGGGCGTACGTCTGGTCACGGTACCCCTGGCAACCGTGGAGGAAGAAAAGCTGCGGCATGACCACGTGCTCTTGGCGCGAACTGTACTGTCCCTGGGCTTGCGTCACGCCGCCGAACGCGGTGCTAACGTGTAAAAGTGGTGAATATGGCTTCGTTTTCACAAAAAGTAAAGAACGAACTTTGCGAGTTGTTAGTTGAGGACAGCTTTGCCGTGCAGGCGGCGGTTTCGCTCGATACTGTTTTGATGTTCTCCGGCAACCTGCGGGGAAATACTTTGAGTATTGGAACCTCACTACGCGAATTGGCGGCGCTACTACGAGATCGAATCCAGACTGTTTCCGGTCAGCCCAGCAATGTACGCCGCTCGCGCTCAATGTGGCATTTGACGGTTAACGCCCCTTCGTTGGTTCGAGCCGTTCAGCGGCATTTGCTTGAAAACTATGGCTTTACTTACGAGCACGGCTTTGTCGGAGGGAAATTCGCCGATATCGACACTGTGTATGTTTCAGCAGAGGAAAGCAAATTTGCCGCTACCAAATTTACGGATGCATTTATCGAAGCCCCACCGGTCGTTCTCGACGACAGGGTACTCACGGTCGATGGTCTCGCCGCCGAACTTGCCGCCGAAGGTGTTTCACAGGCAAGCCTGTTCCGCCGAGCCGTTCTGCGCGGTCTCTTTCTGAGTGTGGGCTCGATCAATATCCCGGACTCGGGCTATCATTTGGGATTCATGTTGCGCGGCATCGGTCGCGTGTCCGCTGTTTTGTCGATATTCCGGCTCGAGAGCCTGCAACCGCTCGAATCGCGTCGCGTCGGTTCAACCCGCCTTTATTTCAAGGAAGCCGATCAGATTGTTAATTTTCTCGCAATGACGGGCGCCTGGCGCGCTGTCCTGGATCTGGAAAATCTGCGGGTCGAGCGGGATATCCGCAATGAAGTAAACCGCGCGGTTAACTTCGATAGTGCCAATCTCCGCCGGGTCGCGACCGCCGCGGCGCGGCAACTGGCGGCAATCGAGGCACTGCGTGACGTCGATGCGCTGGCGGATCTCGACGAGTCACTGCGTGAAACCGCTCGACTCCGCCTTCGACATCCGGATCTCTCGCTGGCCGAACTGGGACAACTTTTTGTGCCGCCGCTCAGCAAGTCCGGCCTCAACCATAGGCTCAGACGTCTCGAGGCGCTCGCCGTTGAACTCGGCCTTCGAATCGACGATTAGACTCGTCTCCTGAAAATAAATTCACCGCCGCAGTTCTATGCGGCGGCGAATCTAAAGAGTTGTGCTTATACGCCGAAAATTCGGTGCATTATTCCGATGTGTTAAAACTAGTCGAAAGCGCCTGGCATATCAGCCATACCATAAGCTGCCGCAACTACGTCTTCAACATTGAGGATTTTCCAGTTGCCGTCTTCCTTAACGAGTTTGATTTCCACGTCACTCTTTGTCGTCGGTAAATTGGAGACGTCCTGACCGGCGAGGAAAGCCATAGCAAAGAGCATTGCATTGACAGCCTCCGCCTCATACGAGAGAGTGGTCTCGTTTGCGTCTTTGGCAACTTCCCCGGATTTGTAGGTGAACTTCAGTTGTTTGAATGCATCCTTAAGAGCCTTGGTTTCATCCGAGCCTTCTTCGCCAAACTCGATGCTTTCGCCTTCGTCGGGGCCGGCACTTTTGGCGACCAGTTTTAGTAAGGCCTCAGCATTCATTTCTTTCAATGCTTTTATGAAAGCATCTACTGTGGCCTTGGCGTTGACGGTCTCATCCACCGTGGCCTTGGTATTGTCGGTCGGATCCTTTTTGTCGCCTCCGCCGCCGCCACCGCCTTCTATGGTCACAGTACAGCCGGTCAAGGGTAAAGCCACACCCAGTACGAGTATCAACAGTAAGATAGTGAGTTTTTTCAATTTCATTTACATGACCTCCCTTCGAAGTCTGGGAAAAAAATTATACCACAATATGTATAAAAATTTCACTTGCTCTGTATTTTTGCTAAAATTAACAGGATACTTTTGTGCCGCCGCTCAGCAAAGCCGGTCTCAACCATCGACTCAAACGTCTCGAGGCGCTCGCCGTCGAACTCGGTCTCCGAACCGAGGACTGAGCTCTATCTCGATGGCGAACTTATTCCTGCAACTAAGTTCGCCCCGGAAATAAAATTCACCGCCGAACATCGCCGGCGGTGAATAAAAATACTTGTACGTTTCAAAATTCGGCGCACTATTCCGATTTGAAGGCATCAGCCATATCCGCCATGCCTGTGGCCGCTGCTATTACGTCTTCGACGTTAAAAATTTTCCAGCCGCTATCTTCCTTAACGAGCTTGACTTCCAAATCGCTCTTTGACAACGGCATGTCGCTGATCTTCTGGTTACCTCCGAGCGCGGCCATGGCGAGAAGCATGGCATTGACAGCCTCTACCTCATATTCAAGAGTAACTTCTTTTGCGTCTTTGGCGACTTCCCCGGATTTGTAGGTAAACTTCATTCGTTTGAAAGCTTCCTTCATCATCTTGTTTTCTTCTGAATCCTTATCACCGAATCCTTCATCGTCGTCTTGATTTGCGTCGACGCCTTTAGCGATCAGATTCGCCATAGCCTTAACATCAAGTTCTCTCAGCGCTTTGACAAAAGAGTCAACCGTAGCTTTCGCCTTGCTTGTCTCGTCTTTGCCACCGGCCCCCGCACAGCCTGTAAGAGTTAGACTCATAATTAATACCATTACTAACATTAAAACAACAATTTTCTTCAATTTCATTATTAACGGCCTCCCTTCAAAGTCCTAGGAGATTCTATCACAATATTCGTCGAATGCCTATAGCTTTATAAAAATACCGTTGAACCGTTGAAAGTCGCCATGTTTCAACTGACTCTCATTTCTGCTAGAATGAGATTGCATTATAGATTTCGGTCTGCCGCCGGGCGCGGTGCGCCGACAAAAAAGGAGATACAACCGCAATGCTGGATATCCAAATATTACGCGATGATCCGCGCGGAGTAGAGGCGGCTCTGGCAAAACGCAATGTAAATGTCGATTTGGAGCCGTTCTTGGAGTTAGATCGCCGCCGTCGTCAGCTTATCGCCGAGACCGAGAGGTTGCGTGCCGAGCGCAATCGTGTTTCCGGGGAAATTCCTCGTCTCAAACGAAAGGGGGAGCCTGTAGAGGACCTCCTCGCCGAGATGCGTGAGGTCAGCGAGCAGATCAAAACCTACGAAGCCGATCTCTCCGCCATCACCGTCGACTGGCAGCGTTTCCAGGACGAACTACCCAATATTCCGGCCGATGATGTGCCGGCGGGCGGAAAAGAAAACAACGAACCTTTGCGCTATTACGGAACAATGCCCGAATTCGACTTTACGCCTGCTAACCATGTCGATCTTGCCGTCAACCTCAATCTGATTGACTATGTCCGCGGCGTCAAACTCGGCGGCAACGGCTATTGGCTATACCGCGGTCAGGGCGCCCGCCTTGAGTGGGCCATGCTCAACTATTTTATTGATGCCCATATCGCCGACGGCTACGAGCTGATGCTCATTCCCCATCTGCTTACCGAGCGTTGCGGCTACGCGGCCGGCCAATTCCCCAAGTTCCGCGAAGATGTGTTCTGGCTGGAAGGTGATGAGAGCCGCAACTTCCTATTGCCGACTTCCGAAACCGCCCTGGCTAGCCTCTACAGTGATGAAATCCTTGCCGAAGCCGACCTGCCGCACAAAATCGCCGCCTTTACACCGTGTTATCGTCGCGAAGCCGGCAGTTACCGTGCCGAGGAGCGCGGCATGATTCGCGGGCATCAGTTTAATAAAGTAGAAATGTTCCAGTTCACGCGTCCCGCCGACGGCGACGCAGCTTTTCAAGAGCTCGTCGACAAGGCCTGTGCTTTGGTCGATGGTTTGGGCTTGCATTTCCGCCTGACAAAGCTCGCCGCCGCCGACTGTTCCGCCTCGATGGCCAGAACTTATGATATCGAAATCTGGATTCCGAGCATGAACACTTATAAGGAGGTCAGCTCCGTTTCTCTGGCCGGCGACTATCAGGCAAGGCGCGGCAATACCCGCTTCCGTAACGCCTCAACCGGCAAGCTCGAATTTGTCTACATGCTGAACGGTTCCGGACTCGCTACTTCGCGGGTTTTCCCGGCAATTCTCGAGCAAATGCAACAGGCGGACGGAACGGTTCTGATTCCCGAAGTTCTGCGGCCGTACATGGACGGACTGGAGCGCCTGACACCGCCCGAGGTCTGAATTTCCGTGAATCGCGACGCCCCGATTGCGCAGCGCCCAAAATTCAAATAACGATCACCCGGCTTCGTCGTCGGGTGATTTTTTTGACCGCGGGCGGAACAGCTTTGCGCCGGGACTTTTGCGCCGGGACTTTTGCGCCGGGCTTTCACTACGAATTAATATGACAAAAATATGCACATTGTCGGAAATGCGGATTTTCGCCCCTCTTTTGCTAGTCTTCACACATGGATACGGACCGGGCGAAAAACGGCCTGAACAGGGAAAATCAGGAGCAATGTAAAGAGGAATCGATAGAAACCATTCGCCTGCGGCTGGGTCTTAGTCAGTATGAGTTGGCGGAAATTCTGGGCATAACTCAGTCATTGCTGAGCCGTGTAGAACGAGGCGAGCGCAAGCTCTCCGGAGAGGCGGCAGCCGCAATTTCCGCCTTTCTGGCCGATGTCGCGATTGCCCGCGGAAATACGGATAGTGTGGAAATTCCCTTTGTGCCGCCGGCGGAATTGACAAGTGAGATGGAAGCGATTGTCCGGGCGGAAGTTGCCGAGCCGATTGACTCTTATGAGACAACCTTTACTCTCGAAGATGCTTCCGCCGCCGCGGAACATTTTGCTGCAAAGGATCCGGCACATGAGTCTACGTCGAGCCGAGACCACTCGGTTTCGAAAATCCGTACCGAGCGTATTGCGGCGATCGCTACCTTTTGTGCAAGGCTCAGCGATGCCGACCTCAAATCGCTCTATGAACTGATTTGTTGTCAAGCCGAAGCTACAGAAGCGGAAACAGAAACCGCCCCGCCGGCAATTCTGGAAGAAGACAACTGAATATCGTTGTAGTCGACCGTCGTCGGCTACTTGTACCAATTGTGCGTACTATTTAATGCCTGTGACCTCGCGTCCGTGGAACCATACCCGGTGCAGGTCGATATTCTCATCAACGAGGATAAGGTTAGCTGCCTTACCTACGGCGATGCTCCCGACGGTGAAATCGATGCCGAGCAGGGTGGCGGGATTGAGTGCGGCCATCCGAAAAATATCAGTTAGTGAGGCCCCCGTGTGGCGGTGCATGTTGGCAGCGGCGCGATCCATAGTCAGCAGGCTACCGGAGAGTCCGCTATTGGCGTTAAAATTGACGTCGAGCACCTGGCCGCGCAGATTTTCGGGCGGCGGACCGTCGGAGGCGGTACTGTCAGTGATGATGATGACGCGGTCGACACCCTTGACCTTGAGGATCAACTGTAGCATGAGCGGGCGGACATGGTAACCACCGCTGTCGGCGATGACCTCGGCGTATATATTATCGTTGAGGAGGACGGCATCGTCGACGGAGAATTCCCGGGTGCCGCCAAAGCGGGTCGGGCTGATCCGGGTACCGGTTGCGTTTGTACAATGTGTCGCGCCGCGCAGACCGTAGGGGAGCAGAGCATAGATTTCCTCCGCACTCGCTTCGGAATGTCCGACAAGGAAGACAGGCGGATCGTCGGCGGCGGCGAGACGCAAGGCACGACAAACCTCAACAATTCCGTTGAGTTCGGGGGCAATGGTCCAGAGCTTAATCAGACCGCGGCCGAGCTCCTGCAAACGCAAAGCCTCTTCAACATCCGGCTGACGCGACCATTCGCGTTGGGCTCCGTACTTACTATTCATGTACGGACACTCCATATGTATTGCGACGATTGCGGTGGCGAGAGGGTCGTCGCTGTGGGCGTAGTCTGCGACGACACCGAGGTCGGCGTAGATTTCATCGATCGTCGCCTTAAGCAGACAGGTCGGGGTCTGCGAAGTCGTGCCGTGACGCAGATTGTGGCGCACGGCGGCGGCCGGATCGTCTATGTACCAGACTCCGCCGGCATGGGAGTGCTGATCGACAAAGCCGGGCGCCAGATAGAGCCCCGCTCCGTCGATGGCGATGCAGTCATCGGTCGTGTCTTCGGGTTCAATTGCCGTAATGCGTCCGTCGGCAGTTCGGAGCTGATACCCGTGGAGTATTCGGTCGGGCAGGATGATGTTTACATTGCGAAAAACTATCGGCCTGTCCTGCCAGTCGGCCGGGATTTGTGTAACACTGCGTTGTACTCTCATTTTACTTGCCTCCAAAAATTGCTGACGATAGTATAAACCCTGGCGGGCGCTTATGTCTGTGCGTTTACGGGATGAATTTATTCGGTAACCCCGCTCTCTGCAGCGACTGTCGCCCCGATTTCGACGGAAATGTCCTCTCCACCGGAGAGCTCAGCCTCACTGTCAGGCAGATCTCTTTGCATCGGCAACACATAGCGCGCCTGGAATTCCAGGAAAAGGCGCCGGAACTCGGGGTCATCGTGCTTGATACGATGCAGATACATATGCGTGTCGAGGGTGCTGTGCTCCATCTCAATAATCGTTGCGGCGATATTTGAACAGTGATCGGCGACGCGCTCCAGGCTGGTACAGAGATCGGTCAGGATGAAGCCGAGTTCGATTGTACACAGACCGGCACGCAGGCGACGGATATGCCGTCCCTTGATTTCGTTGGTGAGGTTGTCGGTAACCTCTTCAAGCGGCTCTATTGTGGCAGCGAGGGTAACGTTTTTGTCGCGGAAGACGGCGATGGAACGGGCGAGAATATCGTTGACAGCTGCGGCGTATGTCTCGAGTTCGCGTACGGCCTCACAGGAGAAATGCAAATCCTTTTCCTGCATTTCTCGGAAGGACTGCGCAATGTTGACAGCATGGTCGGAAATACGCTCGAAATCGCTCAGCAGGTGGAGGATTGTCGAAGCGGCCCGGCTGTCGGCGCGATTCAGGCGGCGGGCGGAGACTTTGACCAGATAGGAACCCAGACCGTCCTCGTAATGGTCAACCATGTCCTCCAAACGGAAGACCTCGGTGACGACGGACTCGTCGTATTTTTCCAGTAATTCCATTGAGTGGGCGAAGGCTTGTTGCGAGAGGGAGAGCATCTTTACGGCGACTTGCCAGCTTTGAGAGACGGCAAAGGTCGGCTGGTTCAGGAAACGATCGTCCAAAGTGCGGAGATCCTCACGTGCGGCTTCGAGAGTGGCCTGTTTCATTTCTTCGGTATAGAGCGGGTCGTAACGGCGCTGAGTGAGCCCGGTGTGAATGCTACTACTGGCGGTGCGAGCGAGGTGCGAAGGTAGGGGCGCCTTGGAATCGGGGATAGAGAGGATGGCGAGACGCTCGAGTTGTTTGGTGAAAGGAAGGAGGACGGAGGTAGTCAGGACATTGAAGACCGTGTGGAAGATAGCGATAGCGTAGGGGGTGGCGCGGACTTGCATGAAAGGAACGGGATAAAAGGCATCGATCGTATAGAAGACGGTCATGAATAAAATCGTGCCGATGACGTTGAAGTAAAAATGGACCAGAGCGCATCGGCGGGCGTTGCGACCTGTGCCGATGCTGGAGAGCAGGGCGGTGACGCAGGTGCCGATGTTTTGACCGAGAATAATCGGAATTACGGAGGAAAAGCCGATGGCACCGGTGAGGGAGAGAGCCTGAAGGATGCCGACGGAAGCGCTCGAACTCTGAATGATGCCGGTCAGGACGGCGCCTACGATGACGCCGAGGATCGGGTTGGAAAAAGCGGTGAACAGTTTGGAAAAGCCCGGCGTATCGGCCAGCGGCTGCATGGAAGTACTCATCATATCCATGCCATGCATGAGGAGGGCGAAGCCGATCATGGCGCGTCCGATTGATTTGTTGCGGTCGCTTTTGCCCGCGGTGTGTAAAATAATCCCGACGACAGCGAACATCGGGGCGAAGGAGGTGGGCTTGAGCAATTGGATAAACACATTTTCGCTGGTGATTCCGGCCAGACTGAGGATCCAGGCGGTTACGGTTGTGCCGATATTGGCACCCATGATGACCGGGATGGTTTGGCGGAGAGTCATGATGCCGGCATTGACGAGACCGACCAGCATGACGGTCGTTGCCGAGGAGCTTTGAATGACGGAGGTGACTCCGGTCCCGAGCAGCAGGCCTTTGAATCTGTTGGAGGTTAATTTGGCCAGCATTCGTTCCAACTTATTTCCGGAGACCGCTATGAGACCTTCGCTCAATTCGACTCCTCCGTAAAGGAAGAAGGCCAATCCGCCGAGTAGCGTCAGGACATTAAAGATACTCATACTTAAGTTCACACCACATTTCTTCAGTATGCGTGCCGGGCTTCGGGAGGCGCCTCTCCGCTCTGCAATGAGGCGCCCGCGGCACATGACAAACATTTTACCATAAATTTACATGCCTCTGACAAAGATGCTTTTCGAGACAGCTTTTGCGTCTTCAGAACATGTTTCAAAGCCTTTTTCGTGTGAACATTTGCGCCGCAGTGGGCATATTGTATAATAAACGGGATATTCGAAAGAAAGAAGGGTACTTGTTTTGGGCTTCCATATTACCTGCCACCCGATGACGGAGCAGGAAATGAATGAGCTTTATTTTAATCTGCTTACGCCGATGGCGCGAGGGAATGAAGATCTGTTCAACTCAATTTGTGAGCGGAACCAGCTCAGTGTCCAGGCTCGACAGAACTACCGTCGAATTCTCCTTGCCGGGGCGGCTGTCTCGCCAGAAGTCCCTTTTGAAGCGACGCACGGCCTACATCTCGCGGCGGTGCAAGGTTTTTTTCGACAGTATTTTTATACGGCCGACCGCGGCTTCACCCTGCTCAAAGACCGCCTGACGCTGTTCCGAGATTTTTTGCAGCCCTGGGAACGGATTCTGATTCTTCCGCCGGAAAATCCGTTGCTGTACGGCTTTGCCGAGCGGAGCGAAGGCGCACTCGTGAGCAGCGACGGAGCGGCGAGCGGCGGAGTATTTCTTTCTTACTCGCGGGTTTTGCGTCTGCTGACCGCGTTGGAGGTTAATTCAGTGGCGCGCCAGGGATTCAGGGAGTATTTCAATGAATATCAGCCGGTGTTTCTGGCGGCGCTGGAATATTGCCGAGTCAACGTGTGCGGCCTGCTCGAGGCAACAGGAGTGTATAATTTCAATGCAACCGAGCCCGGCAGGACAACTTCGCTGACCAATCCTACCCGCTGTGACCCGACCGGTCCGGAAATTGCCCGGCGGAAGCAGGATCGTCTGGGTAGCATAAATAGAATCGGCACCTGAAAATCCCTAATATGCAGTAGCGGAACGGAAATTGACCGGGAATTTACCGGAATTTAGTAAAAATTTTACCGGAAGAAAATATGATTGGGAGGAAAGATGCTTAAAGAAACAATATATGAATATAAAAAGTACTTTCAGGAAGGGGTAATTACGGAACTTCGCTCGCAACAGAATACCCGGCGCGTGGTTGCTTTGCAGGCCGGGCAGCTGGTCAGTAATGTCCGCACCGCTTCCGAGGGTATCAGCGCCAGGGTGCGTAATCGCGGCCTCTGGGGGCTTGCCTCGATTGCCGCCGACGGTTCCGACACCGCCGCCGCGCAGAGGGTACTCCGAGCCGCGACCGACAATGCAAAATTCATGGCCGATCGTCAGAACTACCCTTATACCGAGCTTCGCCCGGGTATCATAGGGCGCCACCCACTGATTGGAACCGTGCTCGATCCCATACAGGACGAATATCTGCGTGTCGCTCGGGCGATCGATGCCTATATCGTTGAAAAATATCCGGATCTCGTGAGTCGCATGGTTTATGCGATCGCCGATACGGTGGAGAAGGTCATCACTGTTTCCGACGGTTACGATGCTCACGTAGTCACGCCACGTAGCTATGTCTACATCGGCCTAATCGCCATGAGTCCGGACGGGAGTCCGGTGGAGGTTTTTCGAGCCTTTGGAGGCCGGGGCACAATCGTGGAGAATTTTGCCGACCCGAGCGCGCTCTTCCCGGAAGTTGATCGCCTTTACGAAGCTGTCCGTGCCAAGAGCGAGGGCATTTATCCGGAAGCCGGGCGCGCCACCTGCGTGATTAGCGGTGAGCTGGGCGGCATGCTGGCGCATGAGGCCGTCGGCCACACGGTCGAGGCCGATCTGGTCGCCTCGGGCTCTGTCGCCGCCGGCAAGATCGGTCAACCGGTCGCTTCCGAACTGGTCAGCATGGTCGACTTCGCCCACACCGCCTATGGCAGTCCGGCGCCTCTGCCCGTCTACGTCGATGACGAAGGCGTCGTTGCCGAGGACGCGGTTCTGATTCGGGACGGTATTCTGACCGGTTATATGCACAATCGCGAGTCCGCCGCCAAAATGGGTATGGAAGCGCGCGGTAACGCCCGCGCCTGGGACTTTTCGGACGAACCCCTGATCCGTATGCGCAATACCGCTATTCTGCCCGGTAAAGATAAATTGGACGACCTCATCGCTTCCGTCGATAACGGTTATTATCTGGTCACGACCGGTAACGGACAGGCCGATATGACCGGCGAATTTATGTTCGGGGTTACGGAGGGTTACGAAATTAAGAAGGGCAAATTGGGTCGCGCTCTGCGCGATACTACCATCTCCGGCGTTGCCTTTGAAATGCTCAAGACCGTAGATATGGTTGCCGACGAGCTGACCTGGGTCAGTAGCGGCTTTTGCGGTAAAAAACAGCCCATGACCGTCGGGCTCGGCGGTCCGGCGCTACGCTGCAAACTCATGATAGGAGGCAGATAATGACCGAACGGAGAAAAACCGAGCAATTAACGGAGCAAATCCGTAACAAGTCCCACACCGGTCTCGATCTGCTCACTGCCGGTGGAGCGGATCAGGCTCGCTGTCGTATCGCCTATTCCGAAACCAATGAGATTAATGTCGAGGACGGCAAGTTCTCGCTGTATCGCACGATGTTCGACACCACCGCCGCATTTATGGCGATTTGCGGCGGTCGTCGCGGCATTGTGCAGAGTAATCAGGTGGGAGACGAACACCTGCGTGCCACCGCCGCGGAATGTCTGGGAGTGGCGGAAAGCGCCGCCCCCGATGAAGCGTGGCAGCTTGCACCCGATATCGGCGCCCGTACCGTCACCACCGGTGCGCTTGAGTATGAAGAAGATCGTTTTTATGCGCGCCTGGTTGAATTTCTGGACACGGTCGCCGAACGTTATCCGACCGTTGTCATCTCGGCTCTGTCCGGTATGTATACCAGAGAGCGGGCCTGTAGTGTATATTCAACCGGAACGCAGGTCGAATCTCTGGCCGGATATTATTCGGTGGACATAACTTTCAATGCGGTTGAGGACGGGGTGAGTTCGTCTTTCAACTATACGGGGATCAAAACCGACAATCTCGATACGCCGTTCATCGAGCAGGGTTCTTTCGCTGCCAACCTTAGCGACATCACGCGCGAGGTCAGAACCGAAGCATACAAAAACACGCGGGTCGCAGCCATGATATTGACCCCGACCGCCTTTGAAAGTTTTCTTTACGATATTGTCGGGAACTTTATCGGAGACACTCCGCTGATCGACGGCTCAAGTATATGGAAAGATCGGCTCGGCGAGACGGTGGCCGATCCGCGTCTGACCTTGCGCCTGGCGCCGCGCGATGAACGCGTGGTCGCCGGTCGATACCTGACCGCGGAGGGCTATTTAGTTGAGGATTACGCCTGTATCGAAGACGGAGTCCTCAAGCAATTTGTACTGAGTGACTATGCGGCGCGCAAGACCGGCCGCGACCGTGCGCCCAATACCGAATATAACTTCATCGTCACGCCCGGCGACATCCCTCTGGCCGACCTGATCGCCGGTATTGATCACGGCATTCTGGTGAACCGCTTCTCCGGCGGTTCGCCTTCACGCAACGGCGATTTTTCCGGTGTTGCCAAGAACAGCTTCCTCATTGAGAACGGTAAAATTACCACGGCTCTGCGCGAGACTATGATTAGCGGTAATCTTGCCGCCATGCTCAAGGAGGTGCGCGGAATCAGCTCCGAGACGGTTGCCGACGGTAACAGGGTGCTGCCCTGGATTGCGGTGGACGGAATTACCCTGTCCGGCGAACAGGCCGCTCCGTCCGAAGAACGGCCTTAAAGGAGACAGCTATGTACACTGAAAAAGAATTAATCAGAGATTTTACGGTTCTCGGCATCGAGCGCGGTTCGGTGCTGATGATGCACAGCGCCATGAGCAGTATCGGCCCGGTCGAAGGCGGTGCCGAGACGGTGATCCGCGCCTTACTGGCTGTGCTGGGCAAGGAGGGAACTCTGGCTTCGCCGACCATGACGCCGACCAATGTGCCTTTCGATCCGGCCAATTCGCCGTCGAACGTGGGCATCCTTTCCGAGACGATTCGCCGCTGGCCGGGAGCCTGGCGCAGTCTCAATCCGCTCCACTCCGTCAGTGCCATCGGAGCCAGGGCTCTGGAACTGACCGACGGTCACGATCTATGCTATGCCGGTTGCGATGAGAAGTCACCCTATTACAAACTGCTCGGCATGGATGCGACGATTATGCTGCTCGGAGTCGATATGGATCGCAATACGACCATGCACACTCTGGAACAGCTCGCTCAGTCCTCTTACCTCGGACATGCGACAATCCCGGCGCCGCTCTATCCGCCCTACAACGGCCGTGGCGTCTTTGAGCTCAATCTCCACCCCGGCGGACATCGTGACTATATCGGACTGACCCCGATGTTGCGGCGTGAAGGAGTCATTCGCGAGGGGCTGGTCGGCTCCGCTCGTGCTCTCTTAATGAAGGTGCGCCGTCTTTTCGATGTGCTGATTCCGCGCCTCAAGGACGAACCGCTGCTGTTCCTTTGCAAAAATGTCAACTGTTCCTTCTGCCACAGAGCGCGCGCCGATTACGCCCGCGAGCTGGCCCGCAAGTGGCGGGATAACCGCGACGGCGGCACGACCGCCACGGCGGAGAACTAACTTTTCTCCGCCGAAAAAACGGACGAAAGAG
>JAAZIX010000009.1 GCA_012800655.1 Clostridiaceae bacterium
TAGCGGGATAATAAAGCGGAGCAATCGAGGCAATAGCATCGACACCGCACTCCCCCGCCCAACGCGCCAGTTCAACGCTGTCGGCTGTCGAGGCTGCGGCCGTATGATCGATAATAGTCATCTGCCCACCGACCTCTTCCATCACCCACTTCGTCACAAGCTTGCGCTCTTCAACTGTAAGCAAAATGAATTCTCCGGTGCTACCGTTAAGATAGAGACCATTGGCACCGCGTTCCAACAAATAACCGGCCATTGTTTTTACCAGGCGCTCACTGATTTGACCGTCCTCTCCGTAACAGGCGTAAAACGCCGGAAAGATTCCCCGGAACTTTTCTATGTTGTACTCTTTCATAATCTTCCATCCTTTAAGGCCTCTGTAGGAGGCCTGGTATTAACTGCGAGATATTATAAGGTTTACGTAAATTTCCTTCAATCTGCTCAGACAATAAAGCTGGCATTTCTGAATTATAGTGAAATTTTTGACATTATTCCGCTCTCACACGCGTTTAGAAGAATTTTATCATCTAACTGCTAATTTGCCAAGCCGAGTTCTGAAAGATATAATTTGCCCATTATGGAACCTAAACATAAATCCCTCCGACGATACGTCCTGAGCACCATATTCATGCTCGCCGTACTGGCGATAACTTTTTATTTCCTCTTCCGCGATACCGATCTGCAGGAAATTTTGCGCATTGTGCGCGCCGCCGACTGGCGTTATGTCACCCTGGGTTTTGTTTTCATGTTCACACAACAAGGTCTGTACACGGTTGTGCTGGCTAAATTACTTACCGGCACCCTTAAAACGCGCCTGCCCTTTAGTATAAGTATATATACTTCCTTCATCGGCTATTACTTCAACAACATCACTCCCTCCGCTTCCGGAGGCCAGCCGGTTCAGGTTTACTATCTTTACCGCCGCGGCGTTAATATACCCAGCAGCAGTGTGATGTTTATTTTGCAGGCTCTGTTGGTTTATTCCACTACTCTTTTTCTCACCGTTGTTGCGATAATACTGCGTCCCGGTCTGGTCTTCACAGCTATGGGGCACTACAACCTGCTTTTTGCCTTCGGGGTAATTTTCGCTCTGACTATGCTGTACATCTGTTTCTTCCTGCTCTACCGACCCGGCGTTCTTCGCAAATCCGCACGTTGGCTGGAACGTGTTCTGGTCCGTCTGCGCCTGATGCGTCATCCCGAAAAATTCCGCGCCAAGGCAGAACAACAGATCGATATCTACTCCGACAGCTCATTCAATATCCTGCGCAATACCAAATTGCTTCTCTCTCTGTTCGGTCTGACTCTTTTGCAACACATCTTCTATTATTTGATTCCCTGGGCGGCAGCGCGTTCGCTCAACGTCGGAGCCGATCGTTTCGTTGACATCTTCTGCCTGCAGTCAGTGCTCAATCTAGCGGTTTCCGGCTTCCCCACCCCGGGCTCCGTCGGTATGACCGAGGGGGGATTCCGCACCATATTCCAGGCAGTCCTGCCGGAGGGTATGGCATTGCCGACCATGCTGGTCACACGTTTCATCAATTTTTATGCCTTTTTGGTTCTCTCGATGATCATCACGGCCATCGCCTTTATCCGAGTTAATCGCAGTCGTCAATTCACGGTTGATCTCCCCGATCAGCCTCAATCAGACCATCTTCCGGATGAGCCTAAATCAGACGATCTCCCCGATAATAAGCCTCAATCAGACGACCTTCCCGATCTGTAAACAACATACGTCGCAAAATCTGCCGTTTTTCTTCCGCTTCCCGGGGCGAGACGGGCGGCTGAATTTCCAGTTGCGGATGTAGCGTGGTCGGATGTCCGGCCGCTAAAACCAACACTCGATCGGACAGTGAGAGCGCTTCCTCTATGTCGTGCGTGATCAGAAGTATGGTCAGATTGTATTCCCGACGCAGATCCGCCAGCCAAAGATAAATTTCTTCACGCGTAAGCGCGTCCAATCCGGCAAAGGGCTCGTCCAGGAGCATGATCTCCCCACCGTACAGCCTGGTCCGCAGAATCGCCGCTCTTTGACGCTGACCGCCGCTGAGTTGACTCGGCCAACGCCGCTCGAGCCCCTGCAGACCGAAACGCGGCAAAAACTCCGCCGCCCGTTCCCGGGCTTCCCGGCGCGGAACGCCGCTCAAGCATAATGGCAGACTGATATTGTCTATTAGGCGCTTCCACGGCAGGAGCAGATCTTTCTGCATCAAATACCCGATCTTCGATTCGGCGTTAACCGTTCCGCGATCCGGTACGGTCAGGCCCGCCAAAATATTAAAGAGCGTAGTTTTCCCGGAACCGGACAGACCCAGTACAGTAACCAACTCTCCGCGCCGCAATTCCAGACTGACCTCGGTCAGGATTTCCTCTCCGTCGTATCCGTGGCTGATATCCCGCGCCCGCAGAACAATATTGTCGGCTGGCGTTCTCTTGTCGGCTGGCATCGTCTTAAGATCAGTCATTATTCTCATCTCCGACACTTATCTTCATTTCTCACCGTCCGTCTCCCGTCCGGGCAAAAATTCCACCGTCCAGGCCTCGTCGACCGTAATTTTCGACTCCAACAGTCCCCTGTCGTCCATCCAGGTCGCAAAATCATCCCAACGTTGCTTCGTCATTTCTCCCCAATGCGGCGCATCGGCAACGTACTGAGTATTGAGGTAGTTCTGGCTCTTTTCGAGCAATTCGGCATCCAATTCCGGCGCCTCGGCCAGTAGCGACTTCACCGCGGCGGCAGGCTCCTCAATCGCTTTCATATATCCACGAGCCGCGGCGCGCAGGAACTTCCCGACCAGCTCCGGCTGCTCTCGGACAATACTCTCATCGGCGATAATAACCGGTGAGTAAAAATCGAGTTGCGGATCGATCTCCTGCAGGAGAATGAAATTCAGTGGGTATTTGTTGACTTCGGCGGCCACACCGTCCCAACCTTGGTATATCCAGACAAAGTCGGCCTCGGTCTCCAGCGCGGCAAAGAAGTCGGTCGCGCTTTGGTTGATGATTTTTACCTTGGAGTAGTCGCCGCCGTCGGCTTCGACGAGCGTGCGGATAAAGGCTTCCTCCAGAGGCGTACCCCAACCGCTGTAGGTTTTACCCATGAAATCTTTCGGCGTGAGGATCTCCCGATCCACAGGCGAAGCAAAGCCCGACGTATTGTGCTGAATCACGGCCGCCACCGCAACCACCGGAACTTTTCCCGAAGCTGCCCGTGCCTGCAGCACCTGCTCCTGTGAAGCGATGCCGAATTGAGCCGCCCCGCTCCCCACCTGTTCGATGAAGGTCATGTCGCTTTGTTGCAGGCTGACTTTCAATCCTTCCTCGGCGAAATAGCCGAGATCACGCGCCAGGAACAGTCCGGAATGATTGGTATTGGGAGTCCAGTCCAGAGCGAAGGTAATTTCGATCAAATCCCGACGTGTTTGCCTACAGGCGGAAAGGGTCACCAGTCCCGGCATCAGAAGCAGTACCAATGCAAGGAGCAATACGCACCGCCTGATAAATACTCCGTGCCGCTTAATTGTTTTCGGTAATTTTCTCATTTTTTAATCTCCGTTCTTCTCCGTTGCTCCGATGCCACGGCAGGAGCAGGTATTCCGCCAGCACTACCGCAGCATAAAATAAAAGGGACAAAGCGATAATCCAGATGATGGATGCGAACATACGATCATAGTTGAAGGAACGCTTCGTTCGCAACATGTATATGCCCAAGCCGTCGCCGCCGCCCGACCATTCGGCCAAAGTGGCGGCCATCACGCAATAGGTAGCAGCGATCTTAAGTCCGCTGAACATTGTGGTCAGGCCGGCCGGCAATTTGACATGGAGAAAAATCTGCCGACGCTTGGCCTGCATGCTGCGTAGGAGCATGATCAAATCGTTGTCGACCGAACGCAGCCCCTGGAAAAGACTGATGCCGATCGGGAAAAAACAGACCAGCACGACAACCGCCAGCCGCGGCCACCAGCCGTAGCCGAGAATCAGGACAATCACGGGAGTAATCACTAAGGTCGGAATCGTTTGGGAAATGACCAGCCAGGGGTAAACGGCACGATATACGGGGGCAAAGCTGTCCATCAGCAGGGCGACGAATACCCCTACTATAATCGAAAGCAAGAATCCAAGGACGGATACCGAGAGTGTTGCGCGTATGTGCGGAATCAACA
>JAAZIX010000091.1 GCA_012800655.1 Clostridiaceae bacterium
GAGGCGCCGTACTTGTCGACGGCATCGCGACCGATTCGCTGTCGGCCAAATTCGCAGATAATGCCGCGGTCGACTCGCTGTCGGCCAAATCAGCCGATAATGCCGCGGTCTCACAGGTCTCCGCGACCGGAGCGGAGAGTCCCGCCAACCTTTGCAAAATCCGCAGATGATTATGCTCTTCCTCACGGCTCATCGAGGCCGCCGGGCCGACATTCAATTCCCGCGGCCGCCAGGCCTCCACCGTTCCCGTCGTCAACGCCTGCAAATCCTTCTGCCAGGCACGCACCGCCAATTCATCCGGCACTATTACAACCAGGCCGAATTTTTTACTTTCCGCCGCCGTCGCTTCATACAAAGCCCTGGTCAAATAGGCCTTAAAGCTCCCGGTCGGCCCGACAATATTCGCCGATTCGGCCTTCGCGCCGCCGCACGCACGCAGCCAGGTGCAAATCTCCGCAAAACCGCGGTCTACCGCAGCACGGCTCAACAGAGCCGCGAGTTCCCGTTCTACTGAAATTTCCTTTTTTTCGGGATTATTTTTCATTGTCGACAACGGCGCCGACGCCTGAATTCTCCACCGAATTGTCCGCCAAGATGCTCCCTGTACTTTCCTCCGAATTGCTCGCCGAGCCGCCGTCCGTGGTTTTCCTCTCCAAGCCGTCGGGGCGTGCAACATCCACAACTTTGCCGCCGTTACGATTATATAAATTCATCGCCGCCTCCGGACCTTCCCGCAAAAGCATTTCGATAGCCGCGCAGGCGGGAACCGCCACCTTCGCCAAAATTCGGCGCTGCGGTTCCTGAATTTTGCTCAGTACATGATCATGAATATCGAGATGCTCCGGCACCGGACCGATGCCGATGCGCAGACGCGGAAACTCCTCCGTACCCAGATGGAGCAGTATCGAACGCATGCCATTATGTGTTCCGGCACCGCCTTTGGCGAGTAGACGCATGGAACCCAACGGCAAATCAGCGTCATCGTAGATAACCAGCAAATGTTCGTAGGGCACGCGATAGTAATCTGCCAAGGCACGCAAACTCTCGCCGCTAAGATTCATAAATGTCTGCGGCGCGGCCAGGATCACCCGCTGTCCGGCAATTCGCCCCTGCCCGATAAGAGATCCCTTCTGTAGCTTCGTCAGAGAGATATTGTGTTCTTCGGCTAATTTGGCCAAAAGCATAAATCCGACGTTATGCCATGTATAGGTATAACGGGTACCCGGGTTTCCCAGCCCGGCGATCAACCACAAATTCGCTTCGTTAATTGTTCTCCGCCTTTCCAGCGTCGGCGCTGTTTCCGCCGTCGCCCGTGGTCAAATATCCAATATGTTCAGCCCGATCCCCGTATCGAAGCGTCGACCGATCGCACCCGGAATCACTTGTATGAATATTTCACCCGTCGCGCTGATCACGGCACGATTCAAATGTCCGCCCCGGGCCGTATGTGTCTCATCCGCCACCACAATGTGTAGATGCAGATATACTTCGCCGTCCTTCTCGCTGACATTTCCCGACAGCGCCAAAATCTCATACATTCCCTTCAGTTCCGCCGAGTAATACACATGCGTCTGCGGATCGAAAGCGCCGATCACAACTTCCCTGATCGCGCCGATCCC
Organism: Clostridiaceae bacterium; assembly: GCA_012800655.1. Taxonomy (GTDB): domain Bacteria; phylum Bacillota; class Clostridia; order Saccharofermentanales; family Fastidiosipilaceae; genus JAAZIX01. The sequence continues at coordinate 1,620 of JAAZIX010000091.1, forward strand.
GCTGACCGTGCCGAAGCGCACCCCTTCGGTGCGACAAAATTCACTCAGAGTCGCAATGATCTCCTCGCCCGGATCCAGGCGCAACACATAAAATTCCCCGTGTCGTTCATATCGCATGGCCATACCTCCGCTCATAATGTCGCGGCTCTCCCGCCGCATCTATTCCGCGGTCAGCTCCGTTGACAAATAACGATCTCCGCTGTCCGGGAGAATCGCGACAATCCGCCGCCCCGCATAATCACCATTTTGGACCAGTTTCAGCGCCGCCGCAAGTGCGGCCCCCGATGAAATGCCGGCAAAAACACCAAGTACCCGCGCCAGTAACCGTGCCGCCGCAAAGGCCTCGCCATCCCCCACCGCAATCACCCGGTCGATCAGGTCGCGCCGCAGAATGCGCGGCACGAAATTCGCCCCGATCCCCTGAATCGCATGGCTACCCACTACTCCCCGGCTTAATAACGGCGAAGCTGATGGTTCGACGGCTATTATCTCCACTCCGGGGCGCTTTTCCCGCAGAAATTGTCCAGTTCCGCTCAATGTGCCGCCAGTTCCGACCGTCGCGATCAGAACGTCAATCGCTCCGGCCGTCTGCGCCCAGATTTCCGGCCCCGTCGTCTCATAATGCGCGTGCGCATTGGCCTCATTGTTGAATTGATCCGCCAAAATCGCTCCCGGCGTTGCCGCAATATATTCTTCAGCTCGCGCAATTGCTCCGCTCATACCCTCCGCCGCCGGTGTCAGAAACAACTCGGCTCCGTAAACCGCCATCAGAGCGCGACGCTCCGCGCTCATATTGTCCGGCATAAAGATTTTTACCGCATATCCCAAAGCGGCACCGACCAGTGCCAGGCCGATTCCGGTGTTCCCCGAAGTCGCCTCGACAATAGTTCCGCCGGCAGGCAGGGCTCCGCTCGCCTCCGCCTCCCGAACAATAAATAATGCCGCCCGATCCTTGATACTGCCGCCGGGATTGAACATCTCCGCCTTCAAAAACAGCTCTGCCGCTGGCGAAAGACTCCCCGCCTGCTCGGTTCCGATTGCCGCGTGAATTTTGCTTAAATCCGCCCTTATCAGCGGCGTGTTTCCGATTAATTCCAGTATGTTCATCCCTATCTCCGCAAACTATTCGTAGCGTCTCCCAGTATCCAACGACCGCTCTTTGCACTTCCCTCGTACTTTAAACATATTATTTTCTTAAGCGCTTCAATATCTCGCGCTATTGTCCTGGGGGAAACCGCTAATTTTTCAGCCAGTTCTCTCCTCGTGATACCCGCATTCTGTTTTATCAGGCTGATTATGCTCTGCCACCTTTCCTCCGGAGATATTTTTTCTCTTTTGTGTCGATACGCATTTTGGGGGTCACTTTGGGTGTCATTTTGGGTGTCATTTTGGGTGCCATTTTGCGGATCGCGGATAATTCCCGTTGCACCCAGCTCGGCAAAGGCCGCAGGGGCTTCAAAGCGAACCATGATATCCCCTGGATGCACCTTAAATTTTGGTTCAGGCAGATTTTCCGCTCTGCAACTGTTGAGAATTTTTTCAATACCGCGCCCCCAACTCTCTATGTGTCCTGCCAGATAAAAGACGTTGGCAATATCCGGATTGAAGGGTATCGAGTTGTGCTTGCCCAACAAATCATCAATTGTCCAATTTTCCGGCAATCTGCCAACATTACCGACATAGAGTTCATCCTCATAAACACTGATCTGAACGGGAATACTCCGGCTATAGTCTTTGTGACAAATAGCGTTGAGAATTGCCTCTCTCAGGGCTTCATCGGGAACAAAATAGCGCTCTATTCTTTGGACACCCTCGTACGTGATTCTTGCTTTCATATATTTGAGGTGGAGCACTTCAATTACGCGATCAATCTGATCAATCAGCGATCCCTTGATTTCATCCTGATACTCAAGGTCGGCATGGTTGCGGAAAAAGCCGATTTTTACATAGGCTCCTTGCTGCCATCTTTGCGGATCTTCAGAAAACAAAAGCATAGCCGCATTCGTCAAATAACCTTGCTTTATCAGCCCAAGTCGCTCAAGCAGAATTTCTTTAGGTTCGTCCAGATAGTCGGGCGGAATGCGTCCCTTCTTCGCGGCTATCCTCCTAAAATGCGCAATCGCCCGATCGCTGATATCTTGCAACGTAAATCCGGGCAGGGGCAAACTGTCCCAGCTTACACCGCGTTTGCTCAGAATAAAACTCTCCAGAGCATGACCACTCAGGCGTTGATTGGTAGCTCCGCTACGAACATAATAACTTCCCTTACAGGAGATGGGAACGGGATAAGGCGGCACCTTAATTTCCAGCAGGTTTTTATCGTTCTCATTGACAAGATAAATCTCAACAATAATACCCAAAGTATCCCGTACCTTGTTCGGCAGATCGACCATTAATTCATCAATATTGGCTACGCCGACAGCTTCTCCGTAATCATCTTTGCCAATAATCAATGTTCCGCCAACACTATTGGCAAAGCCGCAAATCCAATTTAACCACTCATCGTTCCACTGCTTTTTCCATTCCACAACC
>JAAZIX010000092.1 GCA_012800655.1 Clostridiaceae bacterium
CGTTTTACTATCATTTTCTCGACAAGCAGGATCTCGTTTGCTGGATTTTTGACCGGGACGTTGGCCTGATCGCAGGCTATGACGTGGAGGATACCTCGCCGCCGGAGGAGCGCTCCATGTTGGATGAACACGGCCTTCTCCGCAATGACGGCAAGATACTCGACGATGTCATAGAATACCTATATTCCGAACGAGCTTTCTACGTTGAGGCGCTGACTTCCGATGTACAGAATGATTTGCGGGAACACATCTATACGGTGTCTTATCGGGTGTTCACCCGCGATCTCGCGACTCTGCTCGGCGCGCGGCAAATGACGCTGGAGGCCTTGCAGACATTTACCCGCTTTTTTACTCACGCGATTACCGGAACTTTGGTGCAGTGGGCGCAGGAAGGTATGAAGCAGGATCATATCGAGATGGCGCGCAAATACGGCCCGATCATCCACGAACAGTTGCTGTTCGTAATTGATCAGCACTCGGCGTTGGAACCGGAAGATGATTCGGAGGCAGAGGCGTAGGAGGCGGCGGCTACGGCTTTATAAGCGGCTAAGGTCGTTTTCGGCAATTGAGCGGCTTTTGGCAACTTTGCAAATTTCGCGGGTCTCGGGGGCACCGCTTTTGGAAACTTTGCAGGTTGAGGCTCACCGGGGATCGTCTCGGGCTGTTGAGATGGGCTGTCGGCGGTATTTTCGGTAAATTTGCAGGTTGGGGCCCACCGGGAACCGTCTCGAGAGTTGTTGGGATAGCCTAAGGCTGTTTTTTCGGTATTTTCGACTGGTTTTTCGGCAATATTTCAGTTTATGCGACCTCGGGGTCTGTTGGCGGCGCGGTTGCGGTACCAAAGTTGCAAAGTTGCCGAAAGCGAGCGAGATCCGATGGGGCGGGAGCTGTAGTGGTTTGGGCGGTGGACGATGGACGAGTTGCGATGGGTCGAGAGCTGTGCCAAGGATCGAAAATATTGTCCACCCACTGTTTTTTGTGCGGAGAGCGGTAGTCCGCCGTCCTTGAGGCGTTGGCAGAGGAACCTTGGCGGATCTCCGTCCTCCGAAGTAGGAGGACAAGAATTGCGGTGTCCGCGCTACAGGCGGCCTCGGGGCCTGTTGGAGGCGCGAGTACGGTCGCCCAAGTTGCAAAATTGCCGAGAGCAACTGAGTGTACCTGCCCGCATTCGGTTAGCGTAACAATTGACGTCACGCAAGTTTTTTTGCCGTAGGCGTTTACGCTGAAGTTCAGCAGGCGTAAAGAGATGCGTATCGACCGAGAGGAGAGATTCTTGAACATAGCCGAGTTTTACTTCCGTAAATTTATCTCCCGGAAGGAAGTTTGTCGCTTTTTTGCACTGATATTTGTTTATGTGGTGACGCGCCTTCTTGTCGGTGTTTGCGAAACCCGTTAACATGCGTTTAATGAAGCGAGGCGGGAAGGGTGGCGTATAAGATGAAATTTTTCGCGAATCTACCGCGCAATACACAGGTACAATTGAAGCTTGCGCCGTTTAACGAACTTCTTAATAATACGATGGTGTTCTATGTGCCGCTTCTGATGAAGGGGGTCGGACTCTACGAGAGCGAGATCGGCCTGATCGGCTCAATCGGCACGGTGATCGGCGTGCTTTCGCAGTTAATTGCGCCGCTGGTTGTGAATGCGTTGGGCAGGCGCAAATCTTTTGTTCTGGGGACCTTTATGTGTTGGGTTGTGCCGTTGATAATTTGGGCATTCGCGGCCGGCTTTGCGGGGTTTTTGGTGGCGGCCGTGTTTCACAATACCTTGCGCATAGCTTCGTTGGCTTACTACTGCTACAGCACGGAGGATGTGGATGATGCCTACAAGCCCGCCGTCTATAATTACCTTTCGCTTCTCGCTCATGGCAGCGGCGTTATGGCGCTGGCCATGGTTCCTCTGGTTGGACATTTCGGCATGGTACCTACGGTGCGCGGTTTTGCGGCGGTGTCGGCGGTGGTGGTCGGCACTGTTTCGACAATCAGATTTCTGCGGACGACGGAAACCTCGGTCGGTCTGGAGGCAATTGCCGCGGTGCGTGCCGGACAGCGACATCGTCCGGAAATTCTGTCTTCATTACGCATCGTGCTCGCCGATCGGTCGCTACGCTTGCTCATGCTGGCTGAAATCTTGTGGAACTTCTCCGTCGCGATGAGCGCATTTATGATAATTTATTTGCGGGATCAGCTCGGCCTCTCGGCGAGTATGATCAGCTTTATGCCGGCTGTCAGCGCAGCGGTCGGTCTGACGGCATTTTTTGTGACCGATCGGGTTCGTTTGCGAGGGAGCAGAGGTCTTCTGGTCGGTTCGCTTGGTACGATTCTTGCCCTGGTTATGCTTTGCCTCATTCCGGCCGGAAATGCAGCCGTAGTGATTATTTTCTATGCGCTTCATACGCTAAGCGCGTATGTGTTCACCTCCTCATTTGCTCCGTTGTTTAATATTTCCGTCTACCAAACGAATAAAACACGCATATTTTCCGCTGTTCAGCTGTCGGTGCTGACGGCGATAATTCCGGCTTCATATCTCAGCGGCCGTCTCTACGAAATAAATCCGTTGCTTACTTTCTATGTGCGCATCGGGTTAATGGTACTGTGTGTGCTGATCGCGGTATTGTTTGTTTTTGAGCAAAGGCGTCTGTTACGCAGCTCGACACACTGACACAACCGAGTTTTCCCACCCGTAGTGCCTCAAGTCAAATTGAGCGCGAAGGTTACCTTGTCGGCGATTGGCAAATCCGTTAATATGCATACAAGCGAAGTGAGGTGGGGAGGGGCGGCGTATAAGATGAAATTCTTCGCTAAATTACCGCGTAATACACAGGTGCAATTAAAGCTCGAACCGTTTAACTCGTTTCTTAACAATACGATGGTGTTCTACGTGCCGCTCCTGATGAAGGGGGTCGGACTTGCCGAGAGGGAGATCGGTCTGATCGGCTCAATAGGTATGGTGGTCGGTGTGTTTTCGCAGCTAGTTGCACCGCTGGTTGTGAATGCGTTGGGCAGACGCAAAACACTCGTTCTGGGCACCTATTTTAGTTGGGTTGTACCGATGACAATGTGGGCTTTTGTGGCCGACTTCGCGGGGTTTTTGATAGCGAATATGTTCCATAACTTGGTGCGTATCGCTTCGCTGGCCTACTACTGCTATAACACGGAAGATGTGGATGATGTCTACAAGCCCGCCGTTTATAATTATCTTTCGCTACTCACTCATGGTAGCGGCGTGCTGGCGCTGGTCATGGTTCCTCTGGTTGAGCACTTCGGCATGATACCTACGGTGCGCGTCCTGGCGGCGCTGTCGGCTGTGGTGGTGGGCACTGCTTCGACAATAAGATTTTTGCGGACGACAGAGACCTCGGTCGGGCTGGAGGCGATTGCCGCGGTGCGTGCCGGACAGCGGTATCGTCCGGAAATTTTGTCTTCATTGCGTACCGTGCTCACCGATCGTTCGTTGCGTCTGCTCATGCTGGCTGAAATTTTGTGGAACTTCTCCGCGGGGATGAATGCATTCATGATAATTTATTTGCGGGATCAGCTCGCTCTCTCAGCGAGTATGATCAGTTTTCTGCCGGCTGTCAGCGCCGCGGTCGGTCTGACGGCGTTTTTTGTAACTGTTCGGCTTCGTCTTAAGGAAAGTAGTGGTCTTTTGATCGGATCGCTGAGCACGGCTTTTTCTTTAGTTATGCTTTGTTTCATTCCGCCGGGTAATGTTGCCGCAGTGATTGTTTTCTATGCGCTTCATACGCTAAGCGCGTATGTGTTCGGCACCTTTTTTGCTCCCCTGTTCAATATTTCCGTCCATCAGACGAATAAAACACGCATATTTTCCGTTGTTCAGCTGTCGTTGCTGACGGCGATAATTCCGGCTTCATATCTCAGCGGTCTTCTATACGAAATAAATCCCTTGCTCATTTTCTATGTTCGTATCGGGTTGATGCTATTGTGCGCGCTGATCATCGTATTGTTTGTTTTGGAACAGAGACGGCTGTCCCGCAGTCCGACACACTAATACAGACGAGTTACCCGTCCCTGTCGCCAAAAAAATAAATGCCGCTGAAGTAATGTTCGTAGCCACATAAATAAATGCCGCTAAGAGCAAAGGATCTTGTTGTCCATTGCAGAGATATCCTAACCTGAAAAGGCGGTAATTATC
>JAAZIX010000093.1 GCA_012800655.1 Clostridiaceae bacterium
ATGAATGCGGTGTCAGCGTTCGGACAATACAGAACTATGAATCAGGCAAAATGTTGCCGCGCCGAACCGGTATTTATGCGACATTTGCGCGAATTTTCGAGGTGTCATCGGATTATTTGCTTGCTGTCGAGTCTGACTATCTATACACCAAGGAAGAGCGGACGGCTGATGAGTTGCTGATTGAAATCGGTAATCTCTTTGCCAGCGACGACCTAACTGAGGATGAAAAGGAAATTTTTGTTCGCAAGATCAATGAACTGTACTGGCAGGCGCGGGACAATAACCGCAAGTATACACCCCATCGCTTTAGGAGCAACAGACCCTGATTACGGAGATTGTCTGTGGGGAGGCGGGTCGCGATAAGGATGCATAAATAGGTGACGCGAAAATTTGCAGATCAGATCAAGCCGCTCGAGGTTGCCATTGTCGGTTGCGGGCGAGTCGCTCGGAAACATCTGCGCGCGGTTACGGATAACCGCCGTTATCTGGTTCCCGCCGCTCTGATTGATCCGAACCGGGCGGCCGCGGAGAAATTGCGGGATAGATTGCCGAAGAAATGGGCGCGAGAGCTACCGTATTTTGCCTCGCTGGGCGAGTATCTCGCTTTGCGGGTCGAGCGGCGAGCCGGGGCAACGGAGGAGAAGACAGAGCGTTTCATTGTTGCGATCAATACTCCCAGCGGCAGTCACTATGAGTTGGCGGCGGAAGCTCTTGTGGCGGGAGCGGATCTCCTGATCGAAAAGCCGATTACTCTAGTTCCTTCCGAAGGTTACAGGTTGATTGAATTGGCGGCGGAACGTCGGCGTCTGATTGCGACCGGACATATTTACCGTTATTTTCCTCTGGTGGCTGAAATCAGATCTGCTCTGGAACGCGGCGTATGGGGACGTCCCCTGGCTGCCGAACTGAGCGTCTGTTGGGGGCACAGTCAGGCATATTATGATCAGGCGGCCTGGCGCGGTACTTGGAGTCGGGACGGCGGAGCTCTGATGAATCAGACGGTACATGCCCTGGATCTGCTTTGTTATCTGCTGGATTCGCCGCTGGCGAGTGTCAGCGGTCAGATCGACCGGGTGGCGCACGACATGGAGGCCGAGGATATCGGCCTGGCTATCGGGCATACCGTTGCGGGCACAATGGTGAAAATTTTCGGCACGACAGCCACCTCTCCGCAAAGGAAAACTGCCGAATTTACCCTGCATTGCGAAAACGGCACGGTCATCGCCGGTATTTGCGGTAAACGTCCGTATTTTAAGATCCACAGCGAGACATCGGTGGGCAAACGGCATAGAATTCTCGCCGCTCAGTGGCGCGCTAGGCGGGAGAACGGGCTGGGCATGATGATACGCGGCTGGATCAACCCGCATACGGCAATTTATACGGATCTGGCCAAGGCGATCATCCGTGATATATGTAAAACAGATGGTGCCTATACCGGAGCGGCTTCATCGGCGGATGAGCCGATTGGAGTCAGGGCGGATGCGCTCAGTGCGGTACGAGCAGTTGAAAATATTTTGGCAATCTACGCTTCGGCCAAAGCAAACGGCTGTGCGGTGAGTATCCCGGTTCAAGGTTTTACCCTGGAAGAGATGTGTGACTATTCCTTTGCGGAACGGAGATAGATATGTATCAAAACGAAAAGAAACAACTCGATGAATTGCTGTGTCAGCATAATCTGCATGCGAACTGTTTCGATTATCGGGCTGAGAGCGAGCATTTTTATCAATCTATGCTTAACGGGCTGTCCGGGGAAAATTCCGCGGGATTGTTCATGTTGCCTTCATATATCAGTGTCGGTGAGGCCATTCCGACTGATCGTCCGGCGTTGATTATCGATGCCGGCGGTACCAACATACGTGTGGCTCGTACACACTTCAACTTGGATCTAGAATTGGTGGTGGAGGGCTTTGCCAATTACCGTATGCCGGGTAGCGAGACGCAGATTGACAGTAGAGAATTTTATCGCCTGGTGGCCGATTATCTGATTCCGCTTCTGGACATGGGAGAGGTGAGCGATCTGGGCTTCTGTTTCTCGTACGGGGCGCAAATCATGCCGAATCGCGACGGTCTGGTTTTGGCCTTGGGCAAGGAGGTCGAAGTAGAAGGCCTGATCGGAACCATGCTGGGCGAAGGTATCAGGGCTGCCTTACGCGCCGCCGGACGTACGGAAGAACTGCGCATTTCGGTACTGAACGATACGGTGGCGGCTTTGCTGGCGGGTCTGGGAATTCGCCAGGCGCGAAATATGGATAATTGCATCGGCTATATACTCGGTACCGGAACCAATATGGCCTGTATGGTGCCGGGTGAATATTTTAAACTGTTGCCGCCGCAGGATCGTTACACGATGGCGGTTAATCTGGAGTCGGGTTGCTATATACCGCGTATCCGCAGTGAAGTTGATGCCGAATTGGACGCCGGCACTGTTCTACCCGGTGACCATGTCTTTGAAAAAATGGTCGGCGGTCAGTATCAGGGGTTGTTTTCATTGTACCTGATGCGCTTTGTAGCGGAAAATTCCGATCTCCTGTCGGCCGAATATCGCGCCGCCTTGGCCGCTGTCAATACGCCGCCGCGGACCAAATATATTGACTCTGCTTTACTCTATCCATACGGCGACAACTATTATGCCGCCCTGTGCCACGATGGTCGGGACCGGGCAATGACCCGGCTGATTATAACGGCGATGTACGAGCGGATTGCCAAACTGGTCTGTATTCAGCTCGGCGGCGTACTGCGGCTGATCGGAGCGGGTGCCGACCCGTCGCGTCCGGTGGCGGTCAGCGCCGACGGTTCCACCTTTTACAAATCGCACGGCTTCCGCTATATTTTGGAGCGCTATATTTACGAGACTATATATCGCCATGACGGTCGTTACCTTGAGTTCATTCAGGTTGAGAATCCGATACTGACCGGTTCGACACTGGCCGCATTTTAGGCTACGACCAAGAGAATAAGATAAAACCTAAACGGAGGGAAATATGATTTTCAGCAAGAAAAGATCGGACGGAAATCTGGTTACCGACGGTGATCCACTACAGCATATCACGCCGTACCTGATGCGGACCCGCAATGAATCGGTGATTTATTACAAACGCACTTTACCCCTGGAGCCGATTCAGCGCTATATTGTTGCGCAACGTAAAAAGGGCATCCGTATCACGGTCTTTAACGTAATAGTCGCGGCACTTTTACAGGTTCTATATTTACGTCCCAGAATCAACCGCTTCATTGCCGGACGACGGATTTACGAACATAAGAAGTACGAGATTCTCTACGCGGTCAAGCAGACTCTGAGTGACGATTCAATCGAGTCGATCGCCAAGGTGCCGCTGGATAAGGATGACACGATTTTCGACATCAGCAAGAAAATGCGCCAACACACTTACAATCTGAAGAAAGGCAATTTGAAAACGGATGACAAACTGATTCGCCTCTTCGTCAAGGCGCCGCGCTGGCTAATCCGTATGGTGGCCGGGCTTTTGCGCTTCCTCGACTTCCACGGCCTGATGCCCAAATCGCTGATTGATGCCCTCCCTTTTTATTCATCGATCTTCCTGTCACATTTGGGCTCGATAGGGGCCGAGGCGACGTTCCATCATTTGTATGAGTTTGGTACAAATTCGGTCTTTATTACGATCGGGCGGGCATATCAGCATCCTTTTAAGACCGAAGACGGCGGCGTGGAATGGCGGCGGGCGATTGATCTCTGTTTCAGCATCGATGAACGGATTTGCGACGGTTTTTATCTGATTCGCTCCCTCAAGCTCTTCGATCAGTTCATGATCAACCCCGAGTTGCTGGAGATTCCGCCTTCCGAGCGGGAGATCGGCAGCGCGTTTTTAGACGTGGCACAGGTCAGAACAGAAGCCTTCTTTGTCAAGGGCACGGAGGCCGAATTCCGCCGGGGCAAAGAAGATAACGAGGGCGACTCTGACGACGACACGGATGATTAGGCTGGAAGGAAAGCTCTTTATCGGCAATCGCCCGATTGATTGCCAAGTAGTTAAAGTAGATTCGCCGGCGGACGGCTTTCACAAAGAGATCACGCGGGCGTTGGTTGAGCTCTGTGCGACGCTGAAGATACCAGTTCCGGTCTGGCAACGGAACAATACCGCACAGTTTGCTCGCTTTCGGATGACTTTTTTCAGTGCCGAGCAGTTTTTGGAACCGGTACTGTTTGAACGCTTTCAAATCAAGGCGTTGCAAATCGCCTGACGGGGCGGAGGGGTATTTTTTGGCGGGCGAGCAGATGAAGGAAAAAGAGCGGAACTTTTTGGATCCGCCGTATACAATGGAGAGCCTGGTGGCAATTATGCGTTATTTGCGCGGTCCGGATGGCTGTCCCTGGGATCGGACTCAGACGGCAGTTTCGATTCGTAACAATATTCTCGAGGAAGCGGCTGAGGCCGTGGAAGCTTTGGACAGGCGGGACTGGGAGAATTTCCGCGAGGAACTCGGTGACCTGCTCCTGCAGGTGGTTTTTCAGGCGCAAATCGCGGAGTCGGACGGACGTTTCGATTTTGATGACATCGTTGACACACTGTGTCGCAAACTGATTTCGCGGCATACGCATGTTTTCGGTGTCGATCGGGCGGCAACTTCCGACGAGGCGCTTAACTTGTGGCAAAGGAATAAGGAAGCGGCGCGTACCGCCGCCGGAGAAACAACGGCGGCGCCGATCAGTACGGCCTTGCATGCGTTACCGGCGGAATTGCCCCGCCTGATTCGTGCCCACAAAGTGCAGAAGAAAGCGGCTGAATCGGGCTTTGACTGGACGGATATTGCCGATATGTGGGAGAAGCTCGATGAGGAAATTGCTGAATTGAAGTCGGCGGCGACGGCGGGGGACTTGGCGGCCTGCACGGAGGAATTGGGCGATCTGCTTTTCATGACGGTTAATCTGGCGCGTCATCTGGAGGTCAATGCCGATGCGGCGCTGGCGGCGGCGACACGGAAGTTCGTCGATCGCTTTGAGAGCATGGAGTTGCTTTGCGCGGCGGACGGAGTGAATCTGCGTGATCTCGATCCGGAGACCCGGGAGGATTATTGGCGCGCGGCCAAGAGCGGTAAGACAAACGAGGACCGGGAGGGAAGATAATGAGACTGGACAAGTATCTCAAAGTATCGCGCCTGATCAAGCGGCGTACTATTGCGAACGAGGTCTGCTCGTCGGGTCGTGTTCTGATCAATGATCGTATTGCCAAGCCAGCCAGCCGGGTGGAGGTCGGCGATGTGATCACCTTGATTTTTGCCTCCGGACAAACCAAGGTAAAGGTCTTGAAAATACAAACCTCTTCACGCAAGGACTTGGCGGCGGAGATGTATGAAATTTTGCCGGAATAGTATACAATTACTGCAGATGTAGGGATAAACAGATGAAATTTGAAGCCGTACAGCGGAATAAACCGAAATTGAAGCCCCGCAACCGTAGCGGTATGTGGGTGCGTGCCTTTTTGGCTCTGGTGCTGGTTCTGCTGATCGCCGCCGGTTTGGGAATCATTTTGAATCAGCGCAGCGAGGCGGAGCGTGTGGCGGCGGAGCGAAAAGAACTCGAACAGCAGTACGACAAGTTGATTGCCGAGAGCAGGCGTCTGGACGCGCAGGAGATCGAACTCAACAGTAGCGAGCAGATCGAGGAACAGGCGCGACGGGAATTGGGGATGTTAAAGCCCGGCGAGAGGATTTTCGAGAGCAATAATCCCTAGGTGGGTACAATGGAAAAAGAAGTAATTAACGGTACGGATTCGGCTCAGGTTGACGAGACCGAACTTTCGCCTGCGGAGCGGGTTTCGCTGAAAGTTGCCGATAATATTTACAATCGCGCCTTCGGCTCGCGGCGCGATGTGCGCGAGCAGGGCAGTTTGCGACTGAGGTATGTGAACGATTTCCCGCAGCTTAATTATCAATATGTGAGTTTTCGTTCGGATCAGAAGATGATCCTGCGCGGCGGGCTCTACTGGCTGAAACGGGTAAACTTTAAGATCACCGATCCGCTCTCCTGTGCGGTGAGCGGCGATCCCTGGCGGAATGATCCGGAGCTGTTCGGTGTCGAGTCGTCCGCGCATGCGGAAGCGGCTCCGAACGGCGATGCAGGCGTCGAACCGCGCGGCTTGGTGGTGTTTTGCCATGGCATCGCCGGCGGGCATAGTGACTATCTGTCGCTGATTTATTGGTTTGCTTCCCAGGGATACGTGGTTTTTGGATACGACAATACCGGCTATTATAGTAGTGAGGGCGAAGGCCTGATCGGACTGGAGCAGGCGCCGCGCGACCTGTATGCCGCTCTGCGCTTTGCCGCCGAACAGAAGGAATTGAGTCATTTCACCCCGATTCTGGCCGGACACAGCTGGGGAGGTTACGCGGTTTGTGCGATTCTCGGCATGCCGGGCATTCCCCGAATTGGGGGCGTCATTTCCATAAGCGGCTTTGACCGGGCCGGAGATATTATTGTCGAGCAGGGAGTGCAACGTTTCGGGCGGATGTGGCACTTGTTTACACCGGCATTTTATATGCGCCGCCGTCTGCTTTTCCAAAGCGATACAGGCATTCGGGCCAGTTCCTGTGTTTTGGCCTCGGATGTGCCGGTGCTCATTTTTCACGGCATGATGGACAATGTGGTTTCTCTGCGGCGCAGCATCGCCTACCGGACTTTCCGACGCGATTATCGGCAGCAGAGGCGTCGCTCGGATACGTTGGAGGAACTTTACCCGCCAGAGAAAAAGGGCAGTTCCGTTCCGGAGCCTGGCGGCGGGAACCAATCCATACCGGTTGCCACTTTGTCCGTGCCTGCTTCTACACGTTCCCCGCATTCGACGGGGAGCCTCGGCTATGAGCTACTGCCGGATCTGCAAAAGCAGATATTCAAGCAGCTACGGCGCGAGGCTAAAAGAATAGAGGATCTTTCCGAGTTCGATCTGCAGCAAATTTATAACGCCGCCGTGACGGAATCGGAAGATCTGAGGATCACCAGCCGTTCGACTCAAGAGTTGTACCGAACGAGAAGGGATGAGAGCAAGCCTCGCCGACGCAACCGACCGGATATAATGTATCTTCTCCGTCGAGCCTATACGCGCGGCGGTCTGCTCGCCCTGCCGCTCTCGACTTCGCGGGTCACGGTTTACGTCATGCCCGATACCGGACATACCCCTTTCCTTTCCGACAATGCTCTGATTTATCGCTACCGCCAGTATCAGAGGCAAAAAGAGATGGTCGAGGAATACGGTGATGTGGCACAAATCCCTGAAGAGGAGTGGAGCCGCTTTATCGGTAATTTCGATGCCGAATATGCCGACAGCCCCAACTTGATACTTATGCAGGCGATGGAGAATTTCCTCGCCAAGCTGGAAGTGCCGGCTTCGGAAGTGCCGGCCTCAGATGTTGAAGGGTAGGGGGTGCTGCCGTTCGAGCAGCGAACGCGCCTCGGCTTCGGTCGCTACCATGGCGATACGGTAGCGATATTCATTGTTTTCGGTTGAAATCGTCACTCTGACATTGACGCCCGAATGGCGAGCCAGTGTTTCCTGTGAATATGTCAACTTAATTTGATTGCCGAGGAGCAAGCCGGCAAATGAGGACCGCTGTTCCTGGCTGATTAAGCCCATATCGTCAAAGTTTCGGCAGAGGATATAGTGCTTATCCGTCAGGCGCGTTTCCGTATAGCCTTGCGGAAGGGCGGCGCGTAGCTTGCGGCTCAGCTCCACTTCCTCTGCCGTAGTAGCGAGAAAGAAGCCGCGCTCTACCATGGGGGCACTATGGAGGGTTTCATTGACAAAGAAATAGGTATGCCCGACAAAAATATCGCAGAGCAGACGGCGGCGGAGCTGTTCGACGACCCGCTCCAAGTGTCGCCGGTCGTCCGCGGTGCGCGGCAATATGATCAGGCGGTAGCTGAGATGGAAGTTCTCCGGTCGTGCCGACGGATTTTGTCGCTGTCGCCGCCGCCAGAGTTCCGCCTGGAAGGAGCGGTGCGGCGAGGTTACGTTGTCTTCCGCTGTCGGATCATCGACGGCGATGATGCGGGGCAGACAGTTGGTGTCGCGACGCAGGCGGCGGACGGAGGGATATATCGTCGACACAGCCTCGGCACGGATCGGGAAACGCAGATAGCCCGGGAAGCTGAATTCCGTTTCGGGAGCCGAAAGGTTGGGGATGATTGTTTTGAGCAGAGTCGCAGTCCTGTCGGTACGTGAACTGCGACAACTTAGATTCAGAATCGGATGATCGGTGGACTGCTGCTCGGCGGGATTGAAGTTCATCTTTAGTTACTCCGTTTTTTAAACTATTAAAAATTTACGGGTCAGCGGCAGGAGAGCGCTGAACAGAACGCCACAGCACAGCCAGGGAACAAAAGGGAAATTCCGGTGTGTCCGGCTTCGGAGTGAAGCGAGCCGGGAGGCCCGACTACGAACTGCGGCAAGGACAGCTTCGCCGACGGAGCAGATCATTTTAAGGCATATGCCGAGAAACGTGGCAGCGTAAGCGGCCTGCCAACTCGTGCAAAAGCCCCAGGCGAAAACGATTTTGAGATCACCGCCGCCGACGGGCAGGCGCGCCATATAAAGGCCGAGTAGGGGAGCGGCGGCCAGGAGACCCGAAGCCGCGCGGATGAGAATCAGATACGCAAACTCCAAAAACCCGGCGGAAAGAAATACAGCCTGCAAAATCGAGAAAACACAAATCAGGACGAACCAGATATTACTGATGCTCAGCGAACGCCGATCCTCGACGGCCGCCGCCAGTAGCAGTCCGTAAAACAGTTGCAGAGAATTGAGCAGAAGCAGTTGTTCTGTGCCGATACGGTATCCTCCAATGGTCATACGCCGCTCCTTTCGCTTTGCGAATAAGCGTATTATGACCATCGGCGAACGGGGATATTTTCACCTTTTTTCGACAAAAAGCGACAAAGAAATATTATTGCGGTTCCGGCACCGTCTCAGCGTCGGACTGGCAGGTCGGACAATATACCGTATTACGACCGCCGATGCGCGCATTGACCAAAGTCGTACCGCAGATATGGCACGGTTCACTGCCCCGTCCGTAGACAAAGAGCTGCTCCTGAAAACTGCCCTTTCTGTTGTGCCCGTCGACATAGTCGCGAAAGGTCGTTCCCTTGGCGGCAATGGCGGCATTAAGGATGCGGCGCATGTGGCTGACGATACGCTCGGCCTCCTCCGGGGCGAGCCCTGCGGCGGGACGGAGCGGATTCAATCGAGCGGCAAAGAGAATCTCGTCGACGTAAATATTGCCGAGTCCGGCAATGACGCTCTGGTCGAGCAGAAAAGATTTGAGCGGCAGACGGCTATGGCGGGCGACTCGCCGGCAAAGATATTCCGCATTGCACTCGTCGGCAAAGGGTTCCGGACCCAAATTGCCGGAACCCGTGCTGCGGGCATCGAGATCGGCGCGCGAGATTAATTCGATACGTCCGAAGCGGCGTGTGTCCTGATAAAGGAGTAAAAAACTGCTACCGTCCTTTTCCCATTCACAGCCGACATGAATATGTTCGGAGCGGGGATAGGCGGGCGGCAGGACGGATTCATCCGGTCTGAGCAACAGATGTCCGGTCATGCGCAAATGCACCTCCATAATGAGGTCACTGTCGAAACAAAGACGCAGATATTTGCCGCGGCGCTGAATACCCAGACAAATATGCCCGGCCGGATCAAGTTTTCCGGGGTTGATCAACACATCCGGGTGATAGACGACCAGTCTGTTCAGACGTGCGCCGACCAGAGCCGGGAGAAGGCTGATACGCAGATTCTCTACTTCGGGTAGTTCCGGCACGGTAGAACTCTACTAAAAGGGAAAAAGCAGGGCTTTTGTGTCGGGGGTAAGTTGTTTTCCGTATTCCGAGACGGCAAAGGCCTCGGCAAAGCGCGGGGCATAACCATAGTGGCGCAACAGATCCTCGCGGTACTTTACGGCAGGCAGAGCGAGCCGGAACTCGGACACGGGAGAGACACGCTTATTGGGGAAATCGCTGAGCTCCAGCGGGCGATTGAGTTGAGGCAGACGCGGGAGCTGTAGCCATTCGAAGCGTGCCTCCGGATCCGCTGGTACCTGTTCTAGAGATCCCAAAGTATAGGGCAGCCACTCGTACATCTGAGAAACATGACAGTCTAAGATCCGATATTTGTCGATAATCACGTCATCTATATCTACAACGACGTCGGGTTGGAAAGGCGGGTTGCGGAAGTTGTCAAAAAAATGCATGATCACCGGCATCTCGGAAAGAGCGGGTGTGTCCGGACAGTAATTCGGCACGATCAGGAGATATGCGGCGTCCTGAACCAGCTGGGAGGCATTGCGATGGTCGGCGTGGTAGTCATTGAGTCGGTGGGTAAAAACCACATCGGGCTTATAGGAACGAATGGCGCGAATGGTGCGCTCGCGATTGGGGAGCGTTGCCATCAATTCGCAATCAGGGATGTCCCAAACCTCGTATTCGATGCCGGTGAGAGCGGTAACAGCCTCCGTTTCACCAAGACGACGCGCCGCGGTTTTGACCGGCGATAACTCATGGTGGCCGCGCGAACCGCTGGCCATGGAGATAAATTTAACAT